>NZ_AP028908.1:4500000-4663678 GCF_037076465.1 Pectobacterium araliae
TACCATTGGAAAAAATTACGTTTCCCTTTCTGCGTAAGCGACCATTTCTGCGTCGCTACGCCTTTCAGCCGGGGCTAGTGCTAGCGTGGCTGGTCATCTTAACCGTCGCACTTTGGGCGCTGTTTCCCGGCTGGTTTACCGGCTACAGCCCGACGGAAGGCATCGCTGGCGCACAGCGACTGGCACCCGATGCAGACTACTGGTTCGGCACCGACCAGCTTGGGCGCGATCTCTACGCGCGCATTGTTTATGGCGCGGTGCACTCGCTGTCTGGTGCATTTATCGCCGTCGGGCTAGGTCTGGTGCTCGGTAGCCTGTTTGGTCTATTAGCCGGTGCGATTGGCGGCTGGCTGGATAGCGTCGTCATGCGCAGCATCGATGTGCTGCTGGCAATCCCTGGTCTATTACTGGCACTGAGCGTCATCATTCTGTTGGGCTTCGGCACGGTTAACGCCGCGATTGCCGTGGGTGTCACCTCCGTTGCCAGCTTTACCCGACTGGTGCGTTCAGAAGTGTTACGTGTACGCCACAGCGACTACGTTGAAGCCGCCTATGGCAGCGGCGGCACCTTTTTCAGCGTACTGTGGCGACACATTCTGCCAAATTCACTCACCACCGTTTTCGCTTTCGCCGCTCTGCAATTCGGCAGTGCGATTCTGGCTATTTCCACGCTGAGCTTTCTCGGCTACGGCGCACCACCGCCCACGCCGGAATGGGGACTACTGATCGCTGAAGGCCGCAACTACATCGCAACCGCCTGGTGGCTAACCACCTTCCCCGGTCTGATCGTCGTATTCGTTGTGCTATCCGCCAACCGCATCAGCCAGTCAATCAGGAGAACAGAACGATGAGCCTGTCAGCCAGCTTACAAACCCGTGCAGCCGTGCCTGTGTTGGCTCTGGAGAACGTTACGATTGCCTATCGTAGTGACGATCGCGAGCAAACGGTGGTGGAAGGCGTCTCTTTTCATATTCAACCCGGTGAAGTTGTGGCGCTGGTAGGGGAGTCCGGTTCAGGGAAGACCACCACCGCGCAAGCTGTCATCGGCTTGCTTGCCGAAAACGGCAGGCTCACGCGCGGCGCTATTCGGCTAAACGGTGTGGATATCAGCGGCTGGTCGCAGAAACGACTAGACAGTGTACGCGGTGCGCAGATCAGTCTGATCCCGCAAGATCCCACCAGTTCTCTTAATCCGGTACAAACCATCGGTGAGCAGGTGGATGAAATTCTGCGGATTCATCAGCGGGAAGATCGCCAAACTACCCGCCAGAAAACGCTGGCGCTGCTGGAACGCGTTGGCCTGAATCAGCCGGAACTACGGGCAAAGCAGTATCCGCACGAGCTATCTGGCGGCATGAAACAACGCGTGTTGATAGCGATAGCGATTGCACTGAAACCCGCACTGATTATTGCCGATGAACCCACCAGCGCACTGGATGTCACGGTACAGAAACGTATTCTCGACCTGCTTGATGAGCTGCGGCGAGAAAATGGCACGGCGGTGCTGTTCGTTACCCACGATCTGGGCGTCGCCGCCGAGCGAGCCGATCGCCTGCTGGTTTTCCAGAACGGCTATATTCAGGAGCAGGGCCCAACGCTTGAGGTATTAAGCGCGCCGTCAAGCCACTATGCTCGCACACTGCTGGCGAATGTTCCGTCGCTCAACCCAACCCCGCGCCCACAGCGCGCCAATACATCGGCATCTGACATCATTGTCTCGGTCGAAAATTTGGTACAGACCTTTCCTCTGTCAGGGCGTAAAGGTGAACATTTTCGGGCGGTGGATGACATCTCTTTTAGCGTGGCACGCGGCACAACGCACGCGATTGTGGGCGAATCCGGTTCCGGTAAAACCACTACGGCACGCAGCCTGCTCGGGTTTCATTACCCCAACGCTGGGCGCATTCTGATCGACGGCACCGATATCACTCATCTGAAAGGCGAAGCACTGCGCCAATTCCGACAGAAAATCCAACTGGTCTATCAGAATCCCTTTGGCTCGCTCGACCCATCACAGCGGTTATATGACATCGTCGAGGAACCGCTACGTAATTTTAATCGTCATACCGCCTCCCAGCGGGAGCGCAAAATTCATGAGATGTTTGAACGCGTCGCCTTGCCAGTCGCGCTACTGTCGCGTAAGCCGCGTGAACTGTCCGGCGGCCAGCGCCAACGCGTCGCGATCGCGCGGGCATTAGTGCTGGAACCGCAGGTCTTGGTATTGGACGAAGCCGTTTCAGCACTGGATGTCACCGTACAGGCGCAGATCCTACGTTTGCTGGCCGAGCTACAGGAATCACTGGGGCTGACGTACCTGTTCATCTCACACGATCTAGCGGTAGTACGTCAGATTGCCGATACCGTTTCCGTGCTGTACCACGGCAAGCAGCTTGAATCCGGCCCGGTGGAACAGATTTTCGCCCAGCCCGAACATCACTATACCCGTGAACTCATCGAGGCTATCCCCGGACAGCAACACCCGGCTTTTGCCCGTTCACACCAACCCTCAATTCATACTGAATCCACATTCGCACTAAACCAAGGACTGTAAAATGGCAACGAAACGTCTGGGATTTTTCACACGGTTGCTGGATGACGTGTCCGCCCAGCAGCGCTACCGACTGGCGACGGAGCAGATCGTCAAAGCCGAACAACTCGGATTTGACAGCGCCTGGGTCGCACAACACCACTTTCACGCTGATGAAGGCGGGCTACCGTCACCGCTGGTGTTTCTGGCGCTGGTCGCCGCACGCACACAGCGTATCCAGCTCGGCACTGGCGTAATTACGCTGCCGATGGAAGAGCCCCTACGCGTGGCGGAAGACACCGCCGTACTCGATTTACTCAGCAACGGCAGGCTGGAAGTCGGCGTGGGTTCCGGCGGTACGCCGTCCTCATTTGCCGCGTTCGGTCACGACAGTGCACAGCGTGGGCAGATTCTCGGGCGTAATCTGGAGAAACTGCGCGCCGCCTGGCGAGGAGACGCATTGAGCGAAGACGGCAATCAGCTCTACCCTGCCGCCCCACATTTAGATAAGCGTGTCTGGCAAGCCACGTTTTCCATCGAAGGTGCAGAGCGAGCAGGCAAAGCAGGCGATGGCCTGATGCTCTCTCGTACCCAGCCGCGCTCGGAACCTTTCCCGGATGCCACGCTCGCCGATCTGCAAAACCCGATGATCGACGCCTATCTGGCTGCGCTGCCCGTTGGCGTCGCACCGCGTATCCTCAGTTCACGTAGCGTCTTCGTGGCTGACGATCGTCAATTGGCGCTGAGTCTGGCAGAGAAAGGGCTTAATCGTTCTGCCGCCCGTTCCGGCACGTTCCGCACGATTTCTCACGACTCCGTAGAAGCGCTGATTGCTTCCTTCGATAGCCATGTTGGCACAGCACAAGATGTGATTGCGTCGCTTCGGGCTGACAGTTCACTGGAGAGGGCGACGGATGTGACATTCCAGGTGCATTCCATCGATCCACCGCACGCTCTAATCCTTCGCTCACTTGAATTAATTGCCACTCAGGTGGCTCCCGCTTTGGGCTGGAAGCCCGCTGTCAAACAGAAAAGCCCGATCGGGCAGGAGATCGCATGACGCACGCTAACACCTTGTACACCCATGACATACTGGATGCACTGGCCGACATCAGCCCGGATTCCACCCTCGCCGCAGCCAGAAAAACTCGTGAAGCGGCAACCCGCCACACCCAAGGCAGTTACGACGCGCTGTTTAACGCCGCTGCACATGATGACGCAACATTACCGCTATCGCTGCGCTTCTGGTTTGCGACCAAAATCAGCGGCTGGCAGCAGGATGAGCAGCTACAGCATTTTTATGCCGAGCGGTTGGCGGACTTCCCAGAACCTACGCTGACACCCGCGCTACAGCTGGCGTTGGATCATGCCGAGCGCCTGACGAAAACGCCCGTGCAAGCCGCACCATCCCACGTCAATGCGCTGGAGCAGGCGGGTTGGTCGGTAGATGACATCGTGACGCTGTCGCAGCTCATTGCGTTTGTGAATTTCCAAAGTCGCCTGCTGCGCGGCTATCGCCTGATTGCCGGTCATCGCATCAGCCAACCACATTCGCAGGCCGCCGTTGCAGGCCAGTGGCATACCCGGCCTCAGACGCACAGCGGCAAATCCGCACCGCAGGCGTTTACTCAGGCGGAACTGGATTGGGAGCCATGGATTGCCCCCAAACCGCTGGCAGCATTCAATGCCGACGAGCAGGCGATTCTGGCGCGATTCGGTCACACCAATTCCGACTATTTCCGTCTGCTAGGCCGCAACCTTCCGGTGCTGGAACAGCGCACGTTGACGGATAAAGGGATTTTCTATACCTCCGGCGGCCTGCCGCGCAAAGAGCGCGAGCTGATCGCCGCCGTCACCAGTAAGGTCAACGGCTGCATTTATTGCGCCTCGGTACATGCCCGTAAGGCCAGTCAGCTCTCCAAGCAGGACAGTGATGTGCAGCGACTGCTGGACGTCGTTCCCGGTGGCGATTTGAGCATCGGCCAAAGCCCACGCTGGCAGGCGATTATCGATTTCTCGGCACGCCTCTCCGTCACGCCCGCACAGGTCAACGCTAACGACCTGAAGCAACTGCAAGAACAGGGATTAGATACGCTGGAGATTGTCGATGTCGTGCAGTCAGCCGCTTTCTTCTCCTGGGCCAACCGGCTAATGCTCACGCTGGGTGAACCGTTCTGGCCGGAGCATTAAGTTCTCAAGCGGTCTGTTTCATTATATTGAATAGACCGCTCTCATTCTGAAAGTGATGACATCCTTATTGCCTAAATAATGAAATAGACTAATTATTTTAAAATTAAATATTGCTTCAAATCAACACACTTAATATAAAAACAATTACCACACACATAATTAAACCCATCATTATAGAATCAAAAATGTTTAATATATAACTCACAATCAATATAAAATATTTTGAAAAACAAAAATATTTACAAACCACAAAATAAATAAATATAAAAACCAATATCTTGTTATTTCTTATCAAAAGCAAGATGGCAAAAAAAAACAAATACAACTACAGTTTAATCGCTGGCGAAATTAAACAAACCAGAAACCATCGACTAACACTAATAGCAAGGAAATTATTATGATTGGTATTTTGAGGTATGCTGGAAAAGAAGGGTTAGCTTTAGGTGTTGCTGATCAGCAAAAAGATGCTAAAGCCGTTCTTCTCGATGCTAACTCGACTAGTTTCGATAAACTCCTGTGGGATTTAGACAGTAGAACGGGAGTGATTTCCCTAGTCGTGAGTGACGGAACGCTGGCTTTGGCAATTAAGAACAAAACAATTACCAACGGCACAGATATTGTTTTACAGGTAAAAAATGTGGACGAGTCCACTCAAAAGTGGGATTTCTCTAGCAAGCCTGGATTTATTCTCAGCCAAGCAAATAAAAACTATGTCATCGACAATGATACTCGAGGAGGCGCGGGAAATCGCATTCAGCTATTTGAATTTAATGGTTCAATCGCTCAGCAATGGAAATTTACGCCTATATCTAAAATATCTGCGGCAATTAGTGAATAAATTTAACTGACATAAATGAAACATAATATCCACTTAAAAGCCACCTTATTTTAAACAAGGTGGCTTTTGGTTTTTATAACTTTCTAATAAATATAAATTGATGACAAATAAATTATCTAAAAGTAAAATTTTACGCTTATGCGATCACTGATTCACCGTTGCTTAGCTGATGGAAAAATCTCCGACTAAAAATCCACAATAATCAATTAGGCGACACGGCATCGCACCGCCTGATGCTATTTATTTTTCCAAACAGTCGGGGAAATCCACAGGCAACTCGCTGGCAGCGCAGACACTCAAAACGGTAAAGCGCCGTTTCACCACCGGGCTGATAGTACTCAATCAGGCTCTTCCAGGCTTCCAACGGCCACGAAAAGTCCGTAAATTGTGCCCAGTGGCGTGCAAGGCTGGCTGGGTAGCTATCAAGGTGTAGGGGTGACCATCTACTTAACGCCGGATGGCAAACATGCTATTTCGGGCTATATGTATGATGAACACGGCAACAACCTGAGTGAAACGCTGATTCAGCAGGAAGTGTATGTGCCTGCTGGCCGGGAGATGTGGCAGAAATTACAGCAGGCGCCGTTTATCACTGAAGGGGCGAAGGATGCGCCGCGTAAAATTATCGTCTTTGCCGATCCATTCTGCCCGTACTGCAAACAGTTCTGGCAGCAGGCACAGACGTGGGTGAAAGTAGGAAAAGTCCAACTGCAAACGCTGTTGGTCGGTGTGATAAAACCGGAAAGTGGACGTTATACCGCCGCGATTCTTGCCGCCAGCGATCCGGCCAAAGCGTGGCATGAATATGAACTGTCGAACGGCAAAACGGTGCCTCCGTTCCCCAAGGACTCATCACGCGATATCTGGAATGCCATTCAGCATAATCAGCGACTCATGGATGAATTAGGCGCCAGCGTCACGCCTGCCATCTATTACCTGAATGATAAGAATGAACTACAGCAAGTGGTTGGGCTACCGGATGAACAGCAGTTGGCGGAAATGATGAGGAAATAACCTCAAGAGAGAATATCCCTCCTGAGGTTGTCTCTTAGCGATGCGACCAGTACGCCATAAAGTTGATCGTTTCTTTATCAAGGTGGCGCTCGTCGAGCAGATAACGGCGCAGTCGTTTGATGGCGGAAGACTCTCCCGCTGCCCAAGCGTAAAACGGGCAGTGCGCCGTCGCCCGCTCCCACAGTGGCTCGTCTTCCGGCATTTCCTGTGCGACCTCATCACGATTTGTACAAGCACTGGCGGGGATTTTCACATCCTGTTGCACCGCAGCCAGCAGGCGTTCACCCCATACTGTGCTGCCAGTTTCCTCACGCGGCAACCAGTGAATCTGGGCAAATGGGAAATTGCCCGACGCCACACAGTCGGCCGCTTTCGGCACTTCCAAAAAAGCCTGCACCGACGGCGGAGAAGGCTGGGCAGCCAGTTGTTCGAGAATCCCCATGGCCGCTGGCAGCGCCGTTTCATCTGCAATCAACAGCACTTGCTCAACGCCCTCGTGCGGTGCCCATTCATAACCGCCGCTGTCACCATTGGCCTCTGCATTGGGCGCGACAATCTGTAGCGCATCGCCGGGCTTAGCGTGATTCGCCCAGCTTGAAGCTGGGCCGGTATCGCCATGCAGCACAAAATCGATCGCCGCCTGCTGTGATTCATGGGAGACAGAACGCAGCGTATAGGTGCGTAAAATCGGACGACGCTCGCGTGGCAGTGCCAGATAGTCCGGATACCAGGTGTCGCTCACGGCCATCGGCGTCAGCTCCCCGCTTTCACTGGCGAGCAGCAGTTTGATCCGCTGATCCGGTGCATCCAGTTTCATCTGGCGCACGTCAGGGCCGCTGAACACACAGCGAACAAGCGAAGGCGAGAGTAGCGTCTTGCTCTCTAAACGTAAATTAAACAGCCGATAGGCTGAAGACGTGGTACGGGTAGCTAAAGACATAGTGAAAAAACCGTATGTTTTGTAAGGAAAAATCAGTCAGTGGGATAAAAACCCATAGGATGCAACTTATCATAAACAAAACACTAACGATAATCATTATCACCGAAATGATCGATAACCAGCGTGCCTCAACACGCTGGCCCCAAGATCAAAACTCTACGGCATAGTTCATACCAAACGTGCGTCCCCGCCCTTTATAGGTATACAAGTTTCGTTCCCCATAAGCCGGGCTATAGAGCCCTGGCGCCCGCTGTCCCCAGACGGTGGTGTACTCTTTATCCAGCACGTTTTCTACGCTGAAGCTGATTTTACCCACAGGCAGGGTATAGCTACCGAGGAAATCCACGGTGTTATAACCATCAATCTTCTTACCTGTTGAATCTGAAACATCGAAGGTCTGCGTACTTTGCAAACGCAAAGCCCAGTCCCCCGGGGCCCAGTTCACCCATGCACTGACTTTCGACGGGCTGGCGCTGTCGACCGTCAACTTATCCCATCTTCCATTTTTGCGGGTTTCAGACTTAATGACGTTAAAGTTGCTTCCCGTACTCCAGTCACTGTCCGTGAAGAAATAGTCCACCTGTCCTTCAATACCGTAGATACGACGCTTATCGTCATTCATGGCGATCGTCATATCTTGCTTGTTGATATTGATGGTTTTATCCGACAACGAATAATAGGTGGCGATCTGCGTGCGCAGGTTGTCACCGGTATAACGCCAGCCTAGCTCATAGGCATCCACCTTGATGCCATCAAGTTTTGAGTCATTGACGTTAACACTCTTGAGAAGGCGGTAATGCCCATTCACCAGCACCGGATCATAATTGCCTGAGCCGTAATACTTGGCGATATCTGGAATTTCAAAACCTTGTGAGAAGTTGAACCACACTTGTTGACGCTCGGTAAGGCGTCCCAGAATACCGGCATTGAATAACAGATTGTTGTAATCCGTCTTCCCACCCGGCACCGCATCAGCAGACTGCGCTGTCCCCTGCGCAATCGCCTGCTGTTGAACAAATCCGACAAAGTCATCCACTTTATTTTCAGTGTACTGATAACGCATGCCACCACTTAAGGTAATGCGATCAATGTCATAGCTGGTTTGCATGAAGGGAGCGATGTTTGTCACGCTATACCCCGGATACCGCCCCACGTTATAAGCGTTATTGAGCGTCATCCCCCCGCTGGCAGCGGCCGTCGGCAAATCAAAGAAGGCCTGATTCGCATTAAAGGTTTCATGCTCAACATCCGTCCCCCAGGTCACTTTCATGTTTTCTGTAAGCTGTGAATTCAGCGTGAGCTTGCCGCCATAAAAATCTGTTTTCTGCTGCGACGCACCGATGCTGCTAACCTGGCCGCCAGACAATGTTGGGAAAGGATAGAAGGTCAGACTTTCATCACGGTAGTAAACCTGCCCGATCAACTCCTGTCCCCAAAAATCCGTATTGGAATACTGTAAGCTAATGAGGTGGCGTTCCGTTCCCGGGATACGGTCAGAACGCAGATTGCCTTTGTTATAGGCTTGCCCATCGCCGGTGACCGCCGAGAAGTTATCGCCAAGGAAGAGGCCATGCTTGCCGTCCGACTCACTTTTGTAATACTGCGTCGTCACCTGAAGCTGCTGGTGCGCGTCAATATTCAACATTCCGGTGCCCATAATGTCCAGCCGGTCCGAATATTGGATCCCCGTCTGGGTATTATCGATATTCACAGCATTCCCTTTGCCGTCATACCATCCCCCATAACGCTGATAGGCCACAGACAGGCGCCCAAAGGCGTTGTCGTTGCCGCCGCTCACTGCGGCGGCGATATTCCCGTCCCGATCGTCACTGTTGTTAAAACCCGTTTTCATGCCAGTCTGGAATGCGGCCTGCGTTTCTGACTGACCTTTCTTCGTCACGATATTGATCAACCCCCCGGTGCTGCCACCGCCATATAGCGAGGTCGCACCGGAAATGACTTCAATGCGTTCGATATTGAACGGATCGATTGAGTCCAATTGACGGCTGTCACTACGTGAGGAATTCAAGCGCACGCCATCCACTATGACCATCATCGAGCGACCACGCATATTCATGCCATAGTTGGTACGTCCCTGGCTGCTGACATCCATGCCGGGGATCAGTTGCGCCAGCACTTCTTTCAATTCCTTTCCGCCCTGAACTTGCTGTTCTATATCCGCGTGTTCAATGACCCATGTGGTCTGCGCCATATCCGCCACACCGTGGTTAGTACGGCTGGCACTGACCACCAACGTATCGTTCTGACGTTCGTCAGCCCACGCCGATGCGGACAACATCGCCAATAAACAGGGATTCAGTACCCAAAGATACGGATGTTTCATTCTTTTCTCTTCCTCGATGAGATTAGTATTCAGTCGTTTTTACAGGGGATAGCGATTTTCTGGCGTCGCCTTTTTCCTCACTACGCCAGTGGATAACACCCGGCGTGGTCGCCAGTTCAAAAGGTTCATCGGGGTGAGCGCAATTGAGGATACGTGCCGCACGCCAAGCCATCAGGCTCATCTGAGGTTCTGCAATCCCGAGACTGTGCATTCCAGCATTCACAGCAAAAAGACGGTTAGTCGCAGGGCCATCCCATGCCAGTGTGAAATCGGTATTCACTTTAAACGCTTCGTCTTCATCCATATGCAAACGGTGCGCCAGCGGTGCCAAAAATGCAGGATGAGCAGCCCGATATCCCGTGGCAAAAATAACGATATCGGTATCCAGCGCCTCTTCCCCTTCATCAAGATGATGATGCAACGTCAAACGCTGGCCACTTTCACCAAGCGTGATATACGTGACTGAACGGGAAGGAAAAAGATGCGCCCACGGTGTCTCGCACAGGACTTCAAAACGGTGATACATCGCACGGTAGATGGCTAACAGTGACTCCGTAGTAATGCCGTCAGAGGTCATTTTCTGCTCGGCCAGCATCTGATGGCGCGCATTTTCATCAAGAGTAGAAAAACTCTCCAGATACTCCGGCGTAAAATATTCATTGGCGAATGCCGCTTCATCCAAGGCATTGAAATTATTCCGCCGCGAAACCCAGTTCAGCGCCGCTGGCTGACCCCATTCACCACGGAAAATATTCAGGAACAGGTCAGCCCCACTTTGTCCTCCCCCTACAATCGTGACGCGCTTACCTTGTAATGAAGGTGTACGTTGCATCATTTCACTGGCATGAAAACAATGCTCATTCTGTTCACGCACACAATCCGGCAGATTGATCTGTTTACCAATCCCCAAGCAAACATGCCGCGCACGATAGCGGTCACGTGACGTGCTGACCTCAAATAACCCCGCGTTATCGTCATAGACCACCTGCTCGACGCGTTGGTTAAAGGACAAATTACTTAACGCGCCCGCCGCCCAACATAAATAGTCAGCAAACTCTTCACGCGAGACTGTGCGCTGTTCCGTGGTTAAAAAGCGGTAGAATTTTTTACGCTGCACTAAGTAGTTGATAAAACTGTATCGACTCGTTGGGTCAACCGCGCTGACCAGATCTTTCAAAAAACTGGTCTGCATGTAGCAGTCCGGCACCATCATGCCGGGATGCCAGGAAAAGTGCGGTTTATGCTCAAGAAACAGGGTGCTAAAACCCTCCAGGCCTTCTGCAAGCGCAGCAATACTCAGATTAAACGGGCCAATACCAATGCCGATGAAATCATACGTTTTCATTCTGCGGACTCCGTGGTAACGAAATAGAGCGGGTTATCAAGGTCGGTTAAGTAATTCGGCAGCATACGGCTGCCGCCGTCATGCTCAGAGAAGGTGAGCTTCACTGGGTTAAGAACAACGCGGATAATTTGCGGCTTAAACAGATCGAAAAGAGCAAAACGCTCAGCCATCTCAGGGTGCTGTGCCATGTAGCGTTGCAGGACATCAGCCAGAATCTGATAAAAACGCCATTCACTCACGCCACACTGGATTGTCAGACGTGAAATAAAACGCAGCACCGTCACAAAGTGACCCGTTTGTAAGTCATGGATCAGGTAATCAGCACTCAGACGGGCCGTCACCGCTTTCACGGACTCCGGCAGCGATGCCATTTCAGGGAAATCCCGATCGACTAAACGCATATCTCCCTGAAAATCTTTGAGGAAGATGCGCTGCGGTACTGCATCCTTCATCACCAACGTGACATTTTGACCATGAGCGATCAGCGCCACGCCGTAACGACACATCAGGTGGTAAAACGGAATGATGACGACGGAAAACAGTTTCTCAAGCCAAGCCGTAGCCCCGATCCCTGAACGACGGATCCAGGCATCAATCAAGGGGCGGCCGTGATTATCTGTCTCCATCAGCGCCGCCATGAGTATCGCCTGCTCCCCTTCCTGAAGATAACGAGACGGGTTTTCACGCCAGATAACACCGAACATTTCCTGATAGCGATAAGGGGCTTGTGGCAGCGCGGCGTAGCCGGAATGAGAAAGGTAGCCAGCCGCTGGCTCACCCAAAATTTGCGCCCCCGATTTTCGCAAGGTGGCATCTTGCGCAAACTGTTGCTGTAACCAGCGTGACGCCAACGGCCCCGCCGCGATGTATTTGCCGGGAATACCGCGGTAACAAGACGTGTTATAGATCGTAAGCGGGAGTTTGATATCAAACGGCGAACAACGGCTCACATTCGTGAGCGTGCGTAACGATTGCTGGGCCAGATATTCATCACCAAACTCGCCCAGTTCAACGATGTCGCCGCACGCCAACTGTGGCAGGAAATGCAACGCAATTTTTTGTTGCCATTGCCACGGATGCAAAGGAACAGGCAGCCACTGATCATCCAGTTGCTGCGTCTGCCAGCATTCGGCGAAGCGTTCACGCTCCTGACCATCCAAGGCACTGGCAAGCAACGTGTGGATGTCACCGTCTTCATCGTTGCACCACACCAGACATTCACGACGCACAGCCACCCAATACAGCCGGAAACGCCCACGATATTCCGGTGCATACCGCCGTAATGCGTCCAGCCCCCAGCCACGACGCCCTTTGTTAAAGATAAACTTTGGATGACCAGACAATAGGCATTGCAACTCATCGGGATCGAGCGAGATCAGTGCATCAGCATCCATACTTTGACGTGCCGTTAGCAGCTGTAAATCACCGCGCAGCGTCGCATAGAGGTCTTCAAGATGTTCCGCCGTTTGTGCATCGCTCATCTTCAGTACCTGAGCCAACTGGCGCAGCACGATTTCGGCGTCAACAGCGTGACCACAATGATGCTGCAAGGTATTCACATCAATGTGCAGCCATCCCCATATGCCTCGTCTGGCAGAAAAATGCCACCGTTCATCCCCGAGTAACATGGACCAACTCCCCGCGTCGGTCTCATGCGCTTCCAGCACGCGTTCATACTCCAGCTCCGCGAGAATTTTAGCCACCATCTCACGATTAACGCGTTCCCATCGCGCGCGGCTCATAACCCAACCTCCCTGAAGAAACGATCGCGTGAACTCATCACCAAACGCGAGCGTTTATGAGGAAAATCAAACTCTTTAAGGGTTTCAAAGCCAGCCACAGGCAAATGGCGGAACAGCCGCTGGTTATCAAACCGGGGTTCCGCAACCAGACGGGTAGTACGTGGTTCATCCAACCAGAGGTAATGACTGAGCCCACGGAGCCAACTACGGATATAAGGTGCTCCACGCCATGACTCTTCGCCGACCAGCATATGCATACCGCGGTCAAAGGGTTGCCAGCGATAGTGCCGTCCGATACGGTCTTCCGCCGCCCAATAAATTTCAAAATAACCGAAAGGCTGATCGTCAAAGCAGCCGATAAGTGGATAGCAATAGGAGGAATCCAGTTGGCGACGCAGGTAATTCTCCTGCTCCTCACGCGGGCCCGCCATTTCCCAGAACGCATTCACGCGGGGGGTGTTCATCCACTGAGTAAACCGCTCCACATCCTCGTGCAGATCGACCAGACGGAAACTCAGCACCCGCTTAAGTTGTGCATCATAGCGGCGATAGACCTCACCGTGGGGACGTGGCGGACGCACCGGAAAGTAGAGTTGGCGCGTATCATCAAATTGCATATCGCAACGGGAAGCAGGCCGTTCACCACTCATCCATAATGGCAATTGCCAGAATGTCTCACGTGACAGATAGTCACTTTGTACCTGCGCAAAAAGCGCCTGTGCCTGTGGTTCATCGCACCAACGCGCCCAGGGTAGCGTAATACCCGTTAACTGAGGGGCCGCAACAAATAGCTGATCTAACGCTTCAACCAGCCAGCCCGATGGCAAGTTCTCAAGGCGATCTAACACCGCGCTGCCATCCAGTCCCAATGTTAACGGCAGGACAATATCTTGCTGCGTACAACCAAACCCATAACCGTCATGAACAATACTCGCGTGCGGCATCACGCCTTCTCCTTGTAAAACGGGTTACTGAAATCGAAGTAAATCACTGATGGATCTGCAATCGTGTTTTCGTTGTGGTCGTGCAAATAGCAGAAAAAGTTGCCTTTACAGTTCCAGTTGGGGTTATCGAGGACATAATCGAGGCAACGCGTCTGCTTCACTTGCGCGCGCAGTTGTGCCAGCGCGTCGCGAACCAGCGCCATCAGGTTTTCTTCACGCTCGAATCCCGCAGCCCCGAGCGCGGCTGTCACGGCTAACGTGGAGTTCACCAGCAGGTAATAAGGGAAATAGCGCAACAGTTGCGTATCACTAAAACGGTTCTCCGCCTCCTGTTCACCACTTTCTGCTAACCAGTCCGCAGCACCTTCGGTAAAACCGCTGCCTTGGCAGTCGCGATAGATCAACCCAACGGGCAAATCTTCGTGCATTTCCACCAGAATATTTTGCTGATGCGCGAGCAGAACCAGCCCCTCATCAGCCTCAAGACAGAACAATGGCAAGAGCACATGATCACAATAGGCCTGAACCCAACATCTGGCGGCCTGCGCCACAGTCAGTTCTAGACGCTGGCTTAAACGACGTACCGCCGCCGCCAACAGACTGTCTCCACCATCGGGCGCGGCCTGAGTCAGGCTAACCAGTACATTGGTCTGCGTCTGAGGCGTGGAGAAAAGCAGATTGACCCGCAACGCCATCAGGCTCTCTTCCTGAATCTGACCATCATCGTCACGCAGCCCAATCCAGCCATCTTCCTGCATCACTCGCATTGTGGGATGGCGCATTTGCAACGCCTGCCAGCGTGGCGTTTGTGCCAAAGCCGCCAGACGCATACCCCGTTTCACTTCTTTCACGGAAAGCGTGCGCACAGAGTTTGTCAGGCGCACGCTCAATGAAAATTTGATCATGTCGCTATTACTCTCGCTATACAGAGAGCGAGAGGAGCTGGTAGGCAGCCAGCGAGCCCCAGCTTCACCCAAATCGTCAATCGCACCACGTTCGATCAATGTCTGATACCAATTCTGTGTTAGCAGGTAATCGGCTTGCCACGGGTGCATCGGCACTAACCAGCGGGTATCCGTAAAATGCTTCAGCAACTCAGGGGCGCTCTGGGCGGCAAAATGCAACAGCCTTTCTCTTACGCTATTTTTGAGGCTTTCCCCCGCAATAAAGGCGGGGTCTACCGCAAGCCAGCGCAGAGGAAAGCGCGGAGCAAAATCAGGCAGATAGCGCCGGGCTTCCGCATGATTAAACGGCTCATGTGATTTCGGTGCCGGATGAAAAGCATGTCCGACAAGCAGCGCCTGCTCCGCATCCGCAAAGTTCAGCGGCCGTCTACGTAAATCCGCCCAGTCATGGCGAACACCGATCGCTTGCCAGGTATGTGAATGGCTCTCTTTGACTCGCTCGGCAAAACGCGCGACGACGCCATCACTTAAATTACGCTTCACTATTGGCTTCGATAGAACCAGTTCAACCACGCGAGAAAACGCAATGCTCGTTTCCTGATCGCTATAGGCATCAATCAAGTGGGCTGGGAAAATGTACTGATGATGTTGAGTCGGGGAGAAATAACGCAGTGTCAGCCGGATAGCTTGGGACTGACTCACTGGAAGGTGAATACACGCGGGTTCAGTCGGCGATCGCCCCGAAATAAGCCGCCAGTCATGGGTTTCTCGTAATAGTGCATTTAAAAAACACTGCGCGGCGACGTCTGTACCAATAGTGTTGGACAGAGTTTTCATGGAAATATTTCACCTTATAGATGAGAATAGTTATCGTTATATTATTCATTATCTTTACCATGGCAACTTTTTTAGCGATATTAATTATAATAATTCACAAAGACCTTACACTTTATAACGTAACTATTTCTTAAGTATGTATGACTCTCTCAAGAAGACGCAGTATGAAAATGCACCGAAGCCCATCTGGCCACTGGCATTGTGTGCTGGTTTATTGGGCTTAGGACAAAATGGATTATTGGTTGTGCTGCCACAGTTAGTCGCGATGACCGGATTGTCGCTCTCGGTTTGGGCAGGACTGCTGATGTTTGGTTCGATACTGTTTCTACCGAGCTCCCCGTGGTGGGGAAGACAGGCGGAAATACAAGGCTGTAAACGCGTGGTGCTCTCAGCGCTTATCGGGTGTCTTGTCAGCTTTTGCCTTATGGCATTCGTCGTTTGGGGAATGGCGGAAGAGCGAGTGGGGACTGACTGGGGCGTCATTGGACTGATTGCTTCCCGCATGATCTATGGTTTGAGCGTGTCCGGCTTAGTCCCCGCGGCACAAACCTGGGCTATGCAACGTGCAGGGATGGAGAAGCGTATGGCTGCTCTGGCGACCATCAGTTCAGGGCTAAGCTGTGGGCGTTTGCTGGGGCCGCCGATTGCCGCCCTCTCGCTAGGAGTGAGCCCTCAAGCTCCGCTCTGGTTGATGGTGTTTGCGCCACTCGTGGCGCTCATGTTGATGGTACGACAACCCAACGACCCACCAATGCCGCCAATCCCCAGCCAATCGGCTCACTTACGCATCGGCATGTTGCCATTTTTACTGTTGGCGCTGCTTCTTGCGGCAAGTATCAGCATGATGCAACTTGGGTTAGCTCCTCACTTAACGCCACTGTATCCAGATGCGGTCAACCAGGTCAGCCATCACATCGCGCTGCTATTGAGTACCGCCGCGGCGAGCACGCTGCTCGCGCAATTTCTTCTTGTCCGCCCTCAGCGTCTTAGTCCAATGCCGCTATTGTGTCTGGCAGCACTGTTGATGGTCACCGGGTTGCTCATGATGACCATCTCTACGCTGGTGGCATTATATTGCGGGATCGCGCTTGCCTCGTTTGGTTCAGCGATGGCGACTCCGGGCTACCAATTGCTGCTTAACGACCACCTGACCACCGGCAAAGGCGCAGGGATGATCGCAACCAGCCATACACTGGGATATGGTCTCAGCGCCCTGCTTGTCCCACTGGTCGCCGCACACTATGGCGAACAAGCGTTGATTAGCACGGCACTACTCTTATCGCTGTGTTTTTTATCTTGCTGCGGCTGGCTTTTCTATCATCACCAAACCAAAAGATGATGTCGGGAGGACAAACGTGCGCGCACGCCTATCACGAATAATCAAAAGCCAGAATGCGATCACGCATTCTGGCTCTGGGTGTCATGAGTAAAGCCGTGAACGTGGTGCAGTATCACCGCATCGTCACAAACTCTTCCGACGCAGTCGGGTGGATAGCGACGGTGTTGTCGAAGTCTTTCTTGGTTGCGCCCATTTTGACAGCAACGGCGAAACCTTGCAGCATTTCGTCCATACCAAAACCGATGCCGTGGATGCCGACGATTTTTTCTTCTTTGCCCACGCAGACCAGCTTCATGCGGCACGGCTGGCGGTGCTGCGTCACGGCGGTGTACATCGCCGTGAAGGCAGATTTATACACTTTCACCTGATCGTCGCCGTACTGTTCACGCGCCTGCGGCTCGGTCAGCCCGACCGTGCCAATCGGCGGGTGGCTGAAGACGACGGTCGGGATGTTGCTGTAATCCAGATGCTCGTCCGGCTTGTTGTTAAACAGACGTTCGGACAGACGACGCCCCGCCGCGACAGCGACTGGCGTTAGCTCAACAGCGCCAGTGTTATCGCCCACCGCGTAAATGCCAGAAACGTTGGTATTCTGGAATTTATCGACGTTGATGTAGCCCTTGTCGTTCAGTTCCACACCGGTGACGCTCAGGTTCAGGTTATCCGTCGCCGGTTCACGGCCAATCGCCCAAATCAGGCAATCAACGGTTTGTGATTGACCGTTTTCCAGCTCCAGCGTCAGGCTGCCATCGGCATTCTTCACAATCGCTGTCGGGATCGACTCGGTATGCAACGTCGGCCCTTCGGTGTTCATCACTTCCACCAGCGTATCGACAATCAGCGGATCAAAGCTGCGCAGCGGTGCGTGTTTACGCACAAACAGGTGGGTTTCAGAGCCCAACCCATTCAGCACCCCAGCAATCTCCACCGCGATATAACCAGCACCGACAATCGCGGTGCGCTTCGGCAGCGCATCCAACTCAAAGAAACCGTCGGAATCAATGCCGTATTCCGCACCGGGAATGTCAGGGTGAACCGGACGACCGCCCGTCGCAATCAGGATATGGTCAGCCGTAATTTTCTCGCCGTTCACTTCCACCGTGTGCGCATCGACAAAGCGGGCAAAACCGTGGATAACATCGACCTTATTCTTACCCAGCACGTTGTCGTACGACTGGTGAATGCGATCGATGTAGGCGCTACGGTTCTTAACCAGCGTGCCCCAGTTAAACTGGTTTACCGTGGTATCGAACCCGTAATCCGGCCCATACTGATGGATCGCTTCGGCAATCTGCGCCGCATGCCACATCACTTTCTTCGGCACACAGCCGACATTGACGCAGGTGCCACCCAGATATTTCGCTTCGATCAACGCACATTTTTGTCCATACATCGCTGCGCGGTTGATAGACGCAATACCGCCGCTGCCGCCACCAATAGCAAGGTAGTCATAGTGTTTGGTCATCAGTGTATCCATGCTTAAGTGAATAAAATTTGCCTAGAGTGTAACGCCAGAGCCATATGCCGAATACAGGTTATGCCTATGGTTGCGATAGGAAAAACCGACCGCATCGCTCAGCGCAACCGCGCGTATTACTCCGGTACGATTTGTTCCACCAGCGTATGCCCGGTGCCTTCCGGTACCAGCACGCTATGCAGCCACGGCAGCACACTCTTCATCTGCGCCGCCAGCTTCCACGGTGGGTTAATCACAATCATGCCAGACGCCGTCATGCCGTAGCGATCGCTGTCCGGCAACACCGCCAGTTCAATTTGCAGAATGTTGCGAATGCCCGTGGCTTCCAGTTCTTTCAGCATGCGTTTGATGTGCTGACGCAACACCACCGGATACCACAGCGCAAATACGCCTGTGCCAAAGCGTTTATGTCCTTCCTGAATGCCTTTCACCACAGCCTGATAGTCCGTTTTCAGCTCATACGGCGGGTCGATCAGAATGAAACCACGACGGGAAAGCGGCGGAAGCTGTGATTTTAACTGCTGATAACCATCGTCACGCAGCACTTTGGTACGCGCATCTTTCTGAAATTCATTGCGCAGCAGCGGAAAATCGCTGGGGTGCAGTTCGGTCAGGTGGAGCTTGTCCTGTTCACGCAGCAGCTGGCGGGCAATCAGCGGGGAGCCGGGGTAATAGCGCAGCCGCTCATTGTGGTTATAGGTGTGCACGGCCTGCATGTAGGGTTCGAGTTCAGCCGGAATGTCGTCACGCTGCCAGATTTTCGCAATACCATCCAGATATTCGCCTGTACGCTCGGCGTGTTCGCCGCTGAGCTGATAGCGGCCAGCACCCGCATGGGTATCCAGATACAGGAAAGGTTTTTCTTTCTCCTTCAGGGCAGTGATGATCAGGCTCTGAACGGTGTGTTTCAGCACGTCGGCGTGATTGCCGGCATGGAAACTGTGGCGGTAACTTAGCATGCTTGCTTTCCGGTGAAGTTTTCATAAATAACGTCGATTAACCGACAGTATAACCGTCTGCGGCGGAAAATATCCCCTCAATACCGAAACAACGCCTCACCCTGCGAGCCGCCCCGCAAACCAGCCATTTTTATCGCCTTAAATCAGTAAATTGCGCAATATAGATGTTTTTTATTCGATTGAAAGCTACCGATATTCAGGTACATAAAGTACGATCGCAGGCTAACCATGATGGAATGAGACGTTATTCTGATGGAACCTGAATATCAGCGCTGGCTGATGGCGCTTTCCGCCCCGATGGTCGCACTCAATATCAAGTACGGCGCCCGCTTCTGCGATCCGACCTTTTATGAGCCCGGTGAAACTATCAGTCTGAGCAACAGTTGGGGTATTACCTCCCGCGAGGGGCTGATCTCAATGATTAACAATATGACAGACGGCGGCCACGCCGAGCGTCTGGCGTATGACTATCACCTTTGGCACCACCTGACGGCATCCGAATGGCAGCAACATTGTGCCAATCAATCGGAAGAAGCACAGGGTAAGCTCGCACTAGTAGCCGAAACGGCAGCATTATGCGGTGAAGGCGGGATACGCGCCTGGGATCTGGGGCGCATGAGTTTCCTGAGCCGCGTCGGCTTACTCAACGGCTGGATTAGCGAGAAAGAGAACCTGTGGATTCACACTCGGCTGGCCGACAGAGCGCGTTACTATTATCGCAGTTGGGAAAATTATTACGCCGCGTTCCTGATCGGCCGCACCTACTGGCTCGGCTCGGATGAGGAAGATCCAGAATGCCAGCGCTACATTTTCAGCAACTGTAGCCAGATTCCTGACTACATTGACCAGATCGGCACGCTCTATACCCATCCAGACTGCCCAATTCATGACCTCGACTGGGATGTTGATCCGATAGAAATGGATAAGCCCGAGTCCTTACCAGAAGCGGAAATATAATGGACACACTGTGCTGGCAGCGACTAGGCATTGAACCGACTCAGGATCTGGATGTTATCCGCCAAGCTTATCGTCAAAAAGTGCCGCAGTTTCACCCGGAAATCGATCCCGAGGGCTTTAAACAACTGCGCGAGGCGTACGATACCGCCTGTAAGCTGGCGAAAAATCCCGTACTGTTGGATGAAGAAGAGCAGACCCCTGCCGAATCACAAAATGCCTCCTCGGCAACCGAGAGTGACTCCACCGAGCAGGCCGATCCCCAGATAGAAGTGCTGGTTAACACGTTTGAGTTGCTGTTAAACAATCCAGAAGAGCGCTTCGTTCCACTGTATTGGGAACGCTACATTCAGTTGTTGAATCAGCAGGCTTTTGAGGTGATCGATCGCATTCGCTGGCTGCTGCTTCAGCGACTGATGCGCGAGTCTTGCATCTCAATCCTCTGTGTTCGCGTGCTGGCCGAACGCCTGCGCTGGCAGCAGCGGCAAGGGGAGCTGTCCGGCGACGGGGTGGAAGATGTCCGCCACTTCCTCGACTCGCTCGGCTATGAGGATCTGTTTGATTTTTCCCTGCTATCGCACCTAAACCTGCCCGCACAGTTGGAAACCATCTTCTATTTTCAACAGGCGAATGGGACGTACTGGAATCGACCCGCATTGATGTTGAGTACGTTGCTGCGCACCCCGACCGCGATTTATTGGCCTGACAGCCCAGTGCTGATGCAAAAGCTCGCGCGCTGGCACAGCCACGCCGGTGTGCCCAACGCCATTCTGCGCGATTACTGTCTGCAACAGTTGGATGCGACCCCGAACGACGCGGAATGGCTCGAACTCAGCGCCAGCCTCTGTTCGCTTACCAGAGAGAACGAGCAGGCCTTCACGCTGTGGCTGACGCTTTATCAACAAACCCATCATGCGCAGGCGGAACAATGGCTTATCGACTGGTGTAAACAGCACCAGCCGAATGCCCTTCCCTTACTGATTCAGTCGTTCAACGCGACGCCAGCGCCAGATCTGACAGGGTTAGCGCTGGACGATCCACGCCAGCAGTTCTTCATTTCGCAGCACAACACGCAAATGATGATTCGCTGGGGAGAAGCGCTGAAACTGCCGCTGTCGCCCATGGCAGCAATCTACGCTCGTTGGAAGCTGGGAAAACAGGAGCTGAAGGACATCTATCAGCACCTGTTGCTACACAGCGGGGACGCAATACAGGATCGCCTGTATTGGCATGCCAGCATGTTAACCGTGGGGAATGAGCGCCTGTTGCAGGATATTCTGGCGCAGCCGTTGCCCGAGGAACCGCTGTATGCGTTGATCTTACAGGGATTGCAGTTTCAGGCGGCACAGCGCTTATCCTGGCTAGACACCTCCGGTGCGATTCACGCCTTCACGGAATGGCTGTATTCGCCGTCAGAAGATGCGTTGCCCAACGTGTTCACTAACCAGAAATCGTCCGCCTGGCTACAAGCGAAAACCTGGCTGCGACAATGGCGTCCGCTGTCGCTAAATCAGCTTAATAAGCTGTATAGCAGCGGCATACACACGGAAGAAATCGATCCGATCAATGATTGTCTGGTCGAGCTGTCTGCACGCTACCAGTGCGATGTGTCTCTGGTGCCGCAAGGAGTGGAGAAACCGCAGGATCTCAGCGCTAAAGCGGAACTGAGACAGGCTATTCTGATCGCATTAATGATGACCGATCCAGAATCTTGCCTAGGTTTACCGCGTCAGTCAGTGCTGCCCGAGCTGGCCTTAACCCACCCTGCGCATTCACTCTCTCGGCTTTTTCGCAAGGCAGAATGCCGTGATGGCGATGCGATTACGCCGTTGAAAAAACAGCTCGATCTCACCGATCCTTTGCACTATCACTGCTGGATGAACTTCCCCGTCGCTATCGAGGAATATCTCAGTAGTGGGGAGATTTACAGCGAGTCCGCGGCCAGCCATTTTTATCTTACCGATAAGCACTGGCAGGCGGAGCTGGCGAAATCCCCCATCATCTACCAGATCTTTTTTCACGCGTTTTATGCCCTTATGGGAGAGGAAGGACAGGCCGAGAAACACCTTGAGCAGCTTGCAACTATTCCCGTAGAAACGGAGCAGGAAGAGGCGATCCGTACCGCCTTTACCGAAGGGTCGGACGAACTGGAGAAACAGCTAAAACAGCTCTCCGACGACAAACGGGTCACGCTCATCGGCAAGCTGATTCAGAGCAGTGCGAAGGATGACACGTCCTTATTCGATAACAGCGATCAGGAATTTCTAACCGAGCATCTGTCCTATCCGCACGAAGACGTTACGCTGAGATTGGTGTCGAAAGTGCTGTTGCAATGTGCCGATCGGCGCGAACGTCAGTTCCAGGCATCACAGGCTAAAAAGAGCTATTGGTGGCAACTTTGGCGCACGAACGCTCGCATCGGCCGTCTCGGTTTTCTGATGCAGGCCGGGTTGGGAAGCTATTTTCTCTATCGCGCAAGTGACTGGATCGGGTCGCCACCGGCATCTATTGAAGGGCTACTGATGGTGATCATCGTGCTCAATCTGCTGAGTGCAACGCGTCGACGCTATAACGATATCGGTTCCAGTACGCCGTGGGTGATGAGTTTCCTCACCCTACTCATACCGCTATTTCTGCTGCTCCCCTTGCTGACGCCGAGCCTTAACCGCTGGAACCAATTCGGGCCGCCGCCGACCGGCAAGAAAACCGAAACGGACACCATGCCTACCTGACGGCAGCGAATCGGGCGGCACTGCAATTGCACGCCGCCCAAACATCACCGAGATGCCTCATCCAGATACCGCTCAATACGCTGCCGCGCTTCGTCAATTGCCGGTGCATCTTGCCCTGCCAGCGCCTGTTCAAAATCCCGTAGCCAGAAACCGATCTGCTCCCGTTCTTCCAAACGCGTCTGCGCCCAGGCTTTTTCCAGCCGCGCCAGCAGGTTGCGGTTCATCAGATTGTCTCTGGGGTGAATTTTCAGCGCTTGCAGTTTCTGATGGCTTTTCTGCTGTTGATCGGCGCTCAGTCCCGTCGGGCTGCGATCGATCACTTTCGTAAAATTATCGCCGCTGTCCGGTAGGTTGACATCCACTTCCAGCAGCCCGTTGATGTCATAGCTGAAACGCACCTCAATGGATTGCTTATACGATTTCGCTTTTATCGGCATGGTGAATTCATCGATAAATACGTTGTTATCAACGTAAGGGCTTTCCCCCTGATAGATCGCGATGCAGATGTTATCCTGCCCAGGTGAACCCGTGGAAAACGTCTCGACCCGCGAGGTCGGCACCACCGTATTGCGCTCCAATATCGGGGAAAACAGGCCGTTTTGCTTATCGTTGGCGGTCTTAATCCCGAGGGTGTACGGGCAAACGTCCGTCAGAATCACTTCTTCGATATCCTGCTCACGTAACCGACAGGCGGCCTGCACCGCCGCACCCTTGGCAACAACGGTATCCGCATCCAGATGCTGATACGGTAATTTGCCAAACAGCCTGACCACCAACTTCTGGATAATCGACATCTTTGATGCTCCGCCGACCAGTACCACGTGGTCTAACTGTTCCGGTTTCAGGCGAGCATCGTGCAGCGCTTGTTCTATCGGCGCGCGAATGCGGTTCATCAACGGCAGCCAGGCCGCTTCGATTTCTTCATTATCCAGCACGATGCGCCAGTCTTCTTCGCGCCAGTGCCATACCAGTTCATTCGATTGAGAAGGAAAACCGGGCTGACATTTCAGCGTTTCGGCATGGCTGTAGAGGCGCGCCAGATCCGTCGCGGGAATCGCTGTATCCTCAAGCTTCCACGCTTTCAGACAAGTTTTCACCATCGCCTGCGTGAAATCCTCTCCCCCCAGATAGTTGTCGCCTGCCGAGCTATGCACTTCGATCAGCGGAAACGCATATTCCAACACGCTGACGTCAAAAGTGCCGCCGCCTAAATCAAAGACCAGCGTACGCCCCAGCTCCTGTGTGTGTAAGCCGTAGGCCATCGAGGCTGCGGTGGGTTCATTGATTAAGCGAACCGCATTCAACTCAGCCAGTTCCGCTGCAAAACGCGTCTGCTTACGCTGTTCATCGCTGAAATAGGCTGGCACGGAGATCACCACGTCCTTGATGGAGTGCCCAAGGTAACTTTCCGCATCGGCTTTGAGTGATTTCAACACCATGGCCGACAGTTCAGCGGGAGAGAACGTTTTATCCCCGAGCCTGAAGGTTTTCTTGCTCCCCATGTAGCGCTTAAACAGCGACGCCGACACCTGCGGATGCGTCGTCAAACGAGATATCGCGGGTTTACCAACCAGAATACTGCCGTCTTCATCAATACTGATGGCGGAGGGAGTGAAGTTGTCATTCAGCGCATTCGGTATCAGGCGTGCCTCGCCATTTTGCCAAACGCTAATCAGGCTGTTCGTCGTGCCCAGATCGATACCAATCGCCAGAGAAGCGTCTTGCGGGTGCGTCATGCTGTTATTCCTTATTAACCATTCCGTACTATCTATTCTCCGAGTGCCCATCAGGCGCAGATCAATAGCCCGTTCGGCGAGCAGGGCAATAGTATATACATCTTGCTCAGGAAAAGACCGCGCACGACGGATTCAGGAATATTTTTCAACAGATCTGGTGAGTGATAAACAAGCGTTATATTATTTACTATATAGCGATCATTTACGGAGCATTATCATGGGAAACCATTTTGAGCGGGGCGTCCTCGCGGGGTTGAGATCCGCCAATCCAAAATCTACCAACGACATTAATCCCTACTGCTACGACTATCGGCGCGGCTATATCTGTGGCTATGCTCACAATCTGGCGGAAACCAAAGGCGACCGCCAGCAGGCGGCCTTCGAGGCAGGATTGTTGTCACGCCGCTACGGGCTGGAGCGGGAGCGAGTCGCGGAGTTCTTTACCGAACAAGGCAACCCTTACGCGATTCGGTTTTTTTATGCGGGCTATGACGCGCAAACGCCGCGTTAGTGGATACCCGCTAGCGGCGCACTTCCCGTAAATCGAAGCTAATGGGGATCGTGATGGTGAGCTGCGCGTTATCCCCAATCACCTCTGCTGGTGGAGCCGGAAGCGGCTGCGCACGCTGCGGCAAAGCGACAGACTCCTTATCCAGCGGCACCTCACCACTGCTGCTGGCTAACGAGACGGCCAACACATTTCCGGTTCGATCCAACGTCACGCGAATCTGGGCGACACCCTGCAATCGCTGCCGCACCGCCTGCGCCGGATAACGTTTATAGCGGCTCAGGTGCGCCAGCAGTTGGCTGCTCCAGTCCGCAACCCCTTTGCGCATCTGCGCGGCATCGCTGTTATATGGCGCAGCGACTTGCTGGCTGCTGCCCGGCAGCGGCGCGCTGGTGACGGGGGCGGGCGGTTTTTCCGATGGCGCCACTTCTTCCTGTGGCGTCGTCTCCTGCACCGGTTTTTCCATTTTTTTCTGCACTTTTTTCTGCGGCTGCGGCTTTTCCTTTTGCGCTGCCGCCATCACTGGATTCGGCGCGGGCGCAAGCAACGGCACGTCCTGCGTCATTTCTTCCGGTTGAGCCGCCGCTTCTTGCGGTGTGGACAGCGTCTGCTGCGGGCCAACAGGCGCATCCTGAGGACTAGGCGTCGATTGCACGCTATCCGCCACCATTAACATCATGGCGGGCGGCGGCGCTTCAATGGAGGAATCAAGCGCATGGTAGCTAACCCAGACAATCAGCCCTGCGTGTAGCGCCAATGCCAGCAGCCAGCCGCTCCCCCAACGAACCGTCGTTGCGGGCTGAACCGTATTGTATTTCAGCGTCTGTGCAGCCATTAGCCTACCGCCCCTCGCCATGGAGACAGGGGCATAATTCCCAATGAATGGGGTTCCGAGGAGATCATCATGCGTTCTTCATCACATCGTTAGGTATAAAACAATCAACCGAGATAATAGTAGGTCGTTCAGCTACGGGGATCGGGCAGAAAAAAAGTGAAAACAGCATAAAAAGTAATGTTATTGAATTTTGACAGGATATTTTATCGCGCAGCAATCTGAACCCAGTAGCGAGAGAAATAACGTACCTGTACAGGAAGCGCTTCCACCAGCGCGGCTAAAATATTGTCGGTATCCGACAGCGGGAAGACGCCAGAAAACCGCAGGCTCTCAACCTCTGGCTGACAGCGAATCACGCCGCTGCGATAGCGGCTTAGTTCATCAACAAAATCCACCAGACGCTGATTATCCGCCAGCAGTTGTCCTTTCACCCAGGCAGGCTCAGCCTTCGCCGTCGCTATCTGCCCGCAGCGCTGCGTGGTGAACGTCACCATCTGCCCGCTTTTTATCACTTGTCCATTCAGCCCGTTCTGCCGCGGATGAAGCCTTACCGCACCGTCATACACCGCCACTCGCGTGTGTTCATCCTGCACTCGCAGGCTGAAGCGCGTACCCAGCGCCTGTACTTTTCCCTGCGCCGTCGTCACAACGAAAGGACGCGGATACAACGCGGTCTTCTCCGCCTGACCGGTTTCGATCATAACTTCACCACGAATCAGTGTGATCTGGCGTAGATCGTCACCGTAGGCCACATTCAGCGCCGTCTGCGTATTCAGCAGCAGCGTTGTGCCATCATCCAATACCGCATGGCGCTGTTCGCCCACCTGCGTCTGGTAATCCGCCGTCAACGACTGCCACAGGTCGGTGCGCGATCCGGCCACGCCAGCGCCCCCGGTCAGGCAGAGTATCGCCAGCGCTTTGAGTACGCTGCGGCGCTGCATACCGTTAAGCGTCGACAGGCTTTGGTGTGCTGCCCGCGCGTTAAGCTGACCCAGATTGGCACACACGGATTCAATATGCTGCCACGCCTGTTCGTTATCCGGCGAGGCTTCCCGCCAACGCTGCCACTCGCGACGATCCTGTTCCGTAACACTGTCCGACATCAGTTGCGTCAACCACGCCACCGCTTCACGCGCGCAGTCTGGCTGAATCGGCTGACCCTGCCCGTCACGATAAAAAGTGCGATCGTTCATAGCGGTAGTGCAAAGAAACACTGGAGGTTGGCGCGTTGCAGATACTGTTTCACCGAACTGCTGGAAACATGCAAGCGTTCGGCGATATCGCTGTAGCGCATGCCGTGGAGGTGCGCCAGCAGAAACGCTTCTCTGACCGGTGCTGGCAGGCCATCCAATGCGGCATCAAGCTGTTCAAGAATTTCGAGGGTAAGCAGACGCGTTTCTGGAGATGGCATACAGGCATCCGGCTGCGTGCTCAAGACATCCAGATAGGCATCTTCAATCTTTTTACGACGATAATGATTGGCGACCAAACGGCGGGCCACCGTAGCCAGAAACGGGCGCGGCTGGCGAATCGTGAGCAATTCCGGGTTCATCAACACGCTAAGGAACGTATCTTGTGCCAAGTCTTCCGCATGCTGGGCGCAGTCCAGTTTATGGCGCAGCCAGTTACACAGCCAGCGGTGGTGATCGAAATAGAGCTGTTGGGCAAAGTCATTAACGCTGGCCGTCGCTTTCCTCACCATCGAACTTTACCCCAGAGCGCCATTTAAAAAATAAGAATGATAATCGTTCTTATTTATGTTTTTTCCCTCTGACTGTCAAGTTCCTAAACGAAAATTATTCAAATTTGCTGAATTTGCATTACGCCCATGCAACATTCCCTCGCTAACGGGGCGGCAAGAATATCCGCCCCGAGCACTGCTATCAGAAACGCTGTAACACGCTGATTTTTAAGTTACGTCCTACGCCGGACACCGATTCGCCCAGATACGGGTAATAATCGGTATTCAGCAGGTTATCGACCGTCACACGCGCCTCAAATCCTTTTATCGTCTGCGGCTGCCAGCTTGCGAAGAGACCATGCAGCACGTACCCTTTCGTCTTCGGTAACGCCCAGCCAGAAGCCAGCGGGTCACCATCAGCAGGTGAGCGATCCTGCTTGCGCACGAAATCACCCGTCCAGCCTACCGCCATATCCAGACTCGGAATTTTGGTGCCCAGCGTGGCATGTGCGGTTGTTGGTGGGATGTCAGCAATCCAGGTTTTATTGCCCCACGGGTTACGCGGTGATGCATCGCGTTCACCGCGAATGGAAGAGAAGGACAGGCTACCAAACAGCCTGCGGCTATCGTAGAAGGACTCAATCTCGACCCCTTCAATGGTATAGCCCGGCATATTACGGTAAACCGACAACGGCCCGGCACAGGATGAATTGCTGCCTGTCTGGGAAGACGCTTCGCAATACACACCGGTACGTTTGAAAATTTCGTTTTTACCGCGGTTACGGAACAGCGTGGTACGGATTTGCAGGCTGTCCTCTTCCAGCATCAGATTATTGAAGTCCAGAATCGCCCCCAGGCGGATACCTTTAACGCTTTCCACTTGCAGATTACGGCTGCTTCCTGGCACACCCGAGGTCGCGGATTGTACTTCATACTGTTCATCGATGACGGGCGCACGCCAGGTTCGGCTGGCATCAGCAAACAGCGAGAGATTATCCGTCGCTTTCCATAAAGCACCGATTCGCGGCGACCAACCGGTGTAGGTCATGCTGTTGTAATCATGCCCAGCAGCAGGATTACTACTGTTATAACGAGGAGCTATGTTGGATCGCCCAGTATTGGTTACATGGTCATAGCGTACGCCCGGCGTGATCGTTACGCTGCCCAGCGTCACCGCATCCTGTAGATAGACACTACGCGTTTCCTGATCGCCCGCCGGCATGTAGTAAGGCTGGAAATAGCCATAGTTATACTCGGCGCTGTTCTTGCCGGACGGATAGTAAATCAGCGTGTCACGCTTATGCTGGTGCCAGCGCATCCCCACCAGCAGCTTATGGTCGAATGGACCCGTCGTGAACTGGCTTTCATTACTGACTTCCGCGAGCTGATCTTTATAGCTTACCCAGCTTTCATTCCCCAGCGTGCCCAGATAGCTCCCTTGTGAAGCTGAATCAGGACGTCGGTCATGCTGTTCGGTTTTTGAGGTGGCGAATGACGCCGTCAGATTCAGCCACGGCTGATCCTCCGGCGCAAAGTTCCATTTCAGCGAGTAGTTTTTATCGACCTGATCGCGGTAAACCAGCTTACGCCGCCAGGCTTCTTCCCAACCGTAGAGATCAACATCACTTTGTGAAGGTGCGGTCATCTCGTCACGCTTCGCGGCAAACGGCTGCCAGCCGTCAGATTCAGAGCGCATCGCGGAGAGCGTCAGCGTCTGAGCATCCGTCAGGTAGATGTTGGTCTTCAGTAAGTACGACGCCATATCGCTGGTCGAGTAGGCAAAGCGCGTGCCGTCAGGACGTTCGATGTTGTCGCCATCGCGCTTGCTCATATAGAGCAGACCATCAGCCATCCCCTCTTCCGTACGGCCATACAGCGCGCCGCTGTAGATATTTTGCCGATCGTTGGTGTGATAACTGTATTTGACCATCCCGCCGAAATTTTCTCCCGGCAGCAACAGATCGCTGGCGTCTTTGGTATCAACGTGAATGGTGCCACCGAAGCCGCCGTTGCCACTGCGAATGTCATGCGGGCCTTTATCGACGTCGATACGCTTGATCAGCTCTGGTTCAATAAACACCGAGCCTTGGCGGTATTTCTCAAAACCTTTTGGCGCGCCGTCCAGCACGACTTTGACGTCTTCCATATCGCCCATGCCCCAAATATTCAGGCTCTGCCCACCCGGTCGGGGAGAACCCGCCATCGACACGCCGGGGAGTTTATCGAGCAGGCTGGCAATGTTGTCGGCCTGTACGCGGTCGACATCAGCTTGACGCAACACGGAACGTCCGGCGGCGGCGCTATCCGATGTACCGCCAACCACCGAGAGCGTCGGGATTATCAGGCTACCGTCGCTTCCCTCAGCGGCAAGCGTGGATTCCAACCGGTAGCCCGTGGCCGTCTGAACCACACTGAGCCCCGTTCCTGCCAGCGCGGCCGCAAAAGCCTCCTGAATGGTGTAGGTTCCCTGCACGCTCCCGCTGGTTTTATTCTGTGTTTGATCGGGAGAAAACGTGAGAATGACATTGGCGTGGCTGGCGACAGCCTGTAACGTGGTTCCTAGCGATCCCGCCGGAATGGAAAACGTCATTCTTGGTGCCGCGACAGCAGCAGCACTTTCCGCCGCCAGCACCGATCCGGTCGCTCCAGCGCTCAAGATCAACACGCCAGACAGTGCCAGATGCACTGCCCGCGCCACCGTCAAGGCGGGTTTATGCGCGATGCGCCCGCCATTATGATTATTTATCGCCATTGTCATTCCCCTGAAATATTGAAAAAAAAGACACATCAGGTAGGTCACGCGAAAAACAAAATCGGGCAGAAAAATAGCAAAAATTTTCAGGAAAACGCATTTAGCACAACGTTAACGATGACGTTCAGGTAACGCATGGCGCATATTTATGGTGGTAAAACGCACCTTTGGTCACGAGCGCGACTCCCTCCGCCATTGATTTTCATGGTACTTGACCTCATCTTAGTGATGAATCCGCAATAGATATCCGCCTTGCCGGTTTCTCTTCAACAGATTCCACTTACCGGCAACGAGATCACCCACACTTATCAGGACGGCACCATGACGAATCCATTACTGACCTCATTTACCCTGCCCCCGTTCTCCAGTATCAAAACGGAAGATATTGTCCCGGCGGTGAAATCCGCGCTGGATGAATGCCGCGAGACGGTAGAACGCGTGGTGGCGCAAGCGGGGCCGTTTACATGGGATAATCTGTGCCAACCGCTGGCTGACAGCGACGATCGTCTTGGCCGCATCTTCTCACCCATCAGCCACCTGAACGCGGTGAAGAACAGCCCAGAGCTGCGTGCTGTTTATGAAGAATGTCTGCCGCTGCTGTCCGAGCACAGCACCTGGGTCGGCCAACATGCCGGGTTGTATCAGGCTTACCGCAGCCTGCGTGACGGCGAACAGTACACCACACTGAGCGTGGCACAGAAGAAATCTGTTGATAACGCACTGCGCGATTTTGAACTGTCTGGTATCGGTTTGTCGCCGGAAAAACAGAAACGCTACGGTGAAATCTCTGCTCGTCTGTCCGAACTCGGCTCGCAGTACAGCAACAACGTGCTGGATGCCACGATGGGCTGGAGCAAGCTGATTACCGACGTCGCCGAACTGGATGGCATGCCGGAAAGCGCGCTGGCAGCGGCCAAAGCGCAGGCAGAAGCTAAAGAGCAGGATGGCTGGCTGCTGACACTGGATATCCCAAGTTATCTTCCGGTAATGACTTACTGCACCAATCAGGCGCTGCGCGAAGAGATGTACCGCGCCTACGGCACGCGCGCATCCGATCAGGGGCCAAACGCGGGTAAATGGGACAACAGTGACGTCATGGCGGAAGCGCTAGCGCTACGTCACGAGCTGGCACAGTTGCTGGGCTTCGATAGCTATGCGCACAAGTCGCTGGCGACCAAAATGGCGGAAAACCCGCAGCAGGTGCTCGATTTCCTGACCGATCTGGCGAAACGCGCCCGTCCGCAGGCTGAAGAAGAGCTCGCACAACTGCGCGCCTTCGCCAAAGAACACTACGGCGTGGATAAATTGCAGGCCTGGGATATCACCTACTACAGCGAACAGCAGAAACAGCATCGGTATTCCATCAGCGATGAGCAGCTTCGTCCGTACTTCCCGGAAGAACGCGCGGTGAACGGCCTGTTCGAGGTGGTTAAACGCATCTACGGCATCACCGCCAAAGAGCGTAAAGACGTTGATGTCTGGCACCCGGACGTTCGCTTCTTCGATCTGTTCGATGAAAGTGGTGAACTGCGCGGCAGTTTTTACCTCGATTTATACGCCCGTGAACACAAACGCGGCGGAGCCTGGATGGACGACTGTGCGGGTAAACTGCGCAAAGGCAACGGCGAGCTGCAAAAGCCAGTCGCCTATCTGGTCTGTAACTTCAACCGCCCGGTCAACGGCAAACCCGCGCTGTTCACCCACGATGAAGTCACTACCCTGTTCCACGAATTCGGTCACGGCCTGCACCACATGTTGACCCAGATCGATACCGCCGGTGTCGCGGGCATCAACGGCGTACCGTGGGATGCGGTCGAGTTACCGAGCCAGTTCATGGAAAACTGGTGTTGGGAACCGGAAGCGCTGGCCTTTATCTCCGGCCACCACGAAACCGGTGAACCGCTGCCGCAGGAATTGCTGGATAAAATGCTGGCGGCGAAAAACTATCAGGCCGCGCTGTTCATTCTGCGTCAGTTGGAATTCGGTCTGTTCGATTTCCGTCTGCATGCCGAGTTTGATCCTGCGAAAGGCGCGCAGATTCTGCCGACGCTGGCTGAAATCAAAGCGCAGGTGGCCGTGGTGCCAAGCCCAAGCTGGGGCCGCTTCCCACATGCCTTCAGTCACATCTTCGCGGGCGGCTATGCCGCAGGTTACTACAGCTATCTGTGGGCAGATGTGCTGGCGGCCGATGCCTACTCCCGTTTTGAGGAAGAAGGTATTTTCAACCGCGAAACCGGTCAGTCGTTCCTGGATAACATCCTGACCCGCGGCGGTTCCGAAGCACCGATGGAACTGTTCAAGCGCTTCCGTGGCCGTGAACCGCAGTTGGACGCCATGCTCGCGCATTACGGCATCAAAGGATGAGTATCTGCTTAATCGCAGAGGAAGGCGCCGATAATGGCGCCTTATCTTCTTTGGCCGCGCGCTGGGGGCTGGTTTCCGATCCTGATGCGGTCATGGCGCTGGTGCTGACAGCGGAACGTCTGGAACTGCGCAAGCAGGATGAGCCGAAGCTCGGCGCGATCTTCGTCGATTTCGTTGCCGGGACGATGGCACATCGCCGTCGCTTTGGCGGCGGACGCGGCGAGGCCGTCGCGAAAGCTGTGGGTATCAAAAAAGATTACCTGCCGGATGTCGTGGATGCGACGGCCGGGCTGGGGCGTGATGCCTTTGTGCTGGCAGCATTGGGCTGTCGGGTACGCATGGTAGAACGTAATCCGGTCGTTGCCGCCCTGCTGGACGACGGGTTGCAGCGTGGCTATCGGGATGCAGAAATTGGCCCGTGGCTACAAGAGCGGCTCACGCTGCTGCACGCATCGAGTATGACTGCGCTGCGCAATATCACACCGCCACCAGATGTGGTCTATCTCGACCCGATGTTTCCGCACAAACAAAAGAGTGCGCTGGTGAAGAAAGAAATGCGAGTGTTTCAGTCGCTGGTGGGTGCGGATGACGACGCCGATGCACTGCTGGAACCCGCACGTGCGCTGGCCAAGAAACGCGTGGTGGTAAAGCGACCTGACTATGCGCCGCCGCTGGCTGGCGTACCAGCGCAATCCATGCTGGAAACCAAAAGCCACCGCTTCGACTTCTATCTTCCCGCCTGAAAAATCTCGCCGACGACGCTAAGTGTCGGCGGCTAAAAACTTAGCCTGCTTCGCATTTCCTACGCTGCTTTTGCAAAGTCTATAGCACTAATGAGAAGCAAATCGCATAATTTAGCGCTATCGCTTCTTATTACACTAAGATGACATAATGAAAAAAACGCTTTTGTCACTTCTGCTTTGTTTGAGTACTTCTGCTATGGCCGCTCAAGATCCGGTAAATATTACGATTCTGGGGACATCCGATCTGCACGGCACCTTTGTTCCCTGGGATTACGCCACCGACACCGCCAACATGGCTGGCAGCCTGAGTCAGATCGCCACACAGGTGCATAAAGTCCGTGCGCAGCAGCCGAATGTGATTCTGGTTGATGCGGGCGACACCATTCAGGGCAACTTTGTCGAAACCTTCAAAAATGACAAAACCAGCCCGATGATTCTTGGTTTTAACGCCATGAATTATGACGTCTGGGTCATGGGCAACCATGAGTTCGATTTCGGCCTGAACGTGCTTTCCACCTCGCTTGACCAGTTCAACGGCACCGCGCTGGCGGGCAACATTTTTTGGGAAAGCGGTAAACCTTACTTACCTGCCTATAAGATTGTCGAACGGCAGGGCGTGAAGATTGGCATCATCGGTATGGATACGCCGATGACCGCTGAATTCGCCAAGGGCACTGACCGCGTGAAAGGGCTGAACTTTACCGATCCTGTCGGGGCGGTGAAAACCGTTATCCAGCAAATCCACGGCAACGTGGATGCCATCGTGCTGGTCGCCCATATGGGCATCGATAACGAGAACCAACGGCCAGGTACTGGCGTCGGCGATATTGCCCGCGCAAATCCTGAACTAGCCGCCATCGTCGCCGGTCATATGCACGTAAAAGTGGATAAAGAGGTGATTAATGGCGTGATCGTCACCGAACCAGACCGATATGGCCGCGCACTGTCGCGCATCGATTTGCAGTTTGAACAGCAGAACGGTAAATACGTGCTGATCAACAAAGATAGCTATACCTATTCGATTAAGGACGTGGATTCTGACCGCAAGATGGAAGATATCTACGAGCCTTATCACAACACCCTGCGCGCCAACGCCAACCGCCCGATTGCACAACTTCTTGGGCACGATCTGGTGCCGCAAGATGCCGTGAAAGGCATTCCTCAAGTACACGTACAGGACACTGGTATCAGCGCCTTGTTCCAGGAAGCCAGTCGCCATTACGCCCCCAAAGCGCAAATTATCGCACTACAAATTGATAACGATCGACCGAAGCTGAACGTCGGCACCATTGCCGCAAAAGACATCGCTTTTAACTATCAATACGCGGGCGGTGAGATCACGGTTTATCAGCTAACCGGAAAAGAATTGAAGAAATACATGGAATGGTCAGCGGGTTACTTCAACCAGCTGCAAGACGGCGATGTGACTTACAGCTTTAATCCGCAACGCCGCGCGTCCAAGTATTCCACCAATGACTTCTTTGATGGCGTGACCTACACCATCGACCTGACGAAACCCGCCGGACAGCGCATAACCAACCTGAAAATGAATAACGGCACGCTCGTTACCGATGACATGCCGATCCGTCTGGGTATGAACAGCTACCGTATGGGTCACCTGACGCAGAAAGGCGGTGTGCTGGAAGGTATGCAGTTCCCGGTACTGTCGGATACCAAAGCGGAGTATGGCGAAGAAGCGGGTACGATTCGTAACCTGACTATTCGCTATCTGACCGAAGTGAAAAAAGGCCAGTATGAAGGGACAGTGCCGCAGCGTTGGAAACTGGCAGGATTGCAGGGTTATGAGCGTGAACGCAACATTGTCGAATCGCTGCTCAGTAGCGGGAAAATCAGCGTGCCAACCTCAGACGATGGCCGTTACAGCAATGTGCAATCCATCAACGTGAAGTCGTTGCGGCTACCAGATGCCGCGCAAAGGGAAAAGCGCGTGGCGGAACTGACGCAACAGCGCGACAGCACCACCAATGCGTTGACCAAGCAGCGGCTGAACGATCAGTTGACGATTATCGCGGCAATTAACTAACCGACGCTCCCTTGCCGCACGTTTTACTCTGCGGCAAGGGTAAGTCCTAGATGACTGGATTAAACAACGCCCTGCGCCAGCATCGCATCGGCCACTTTAACAAAGCCCGCCACGTTGGCACCGCGTACATAGTTCGTCTGGCTGTCTTCGCCGCCGTACTGCACACAGGCATTGTGAATATCCAGCATGATGTGGTGCAAACGCGCATCTACCTTCTCGGCTTTCCAGCCTAAGCGCGCTGCGTTCTGCGCCATTTCCAACCCCGATGTCGCCACGCCACCTGCGTTAGCCGCTTTGCCCGGCGCAAACAGCACGCCCGCATCCAGAAACGCGTCGGTCGCTGGGATGGTGGTTGGCATGTTGGCACCTTCCGCCACGGCTTTCACACCATTAGCAATCAGCGTCTGCGCCGCTGGCAGATCCAGCTCATTCTGCGTCGCACACGGCAGCGCGATGTCTACTGGCACTTCCCACGGTGTCTTGCCTGCAAGATAGGTCAGCTTCGCTTCACGCGCGTAATCTTCCACGCGGCCATAGCGTTTGTTCTTAATCTCTTCCAGCAGCGCCAGTTTCTCTGGAGTAAACCCGTTTTCATCCACCACGGTGCCGTTGGAATCTGATGCCGTGACCACACGAGCCCCCAGTTCCATCGCTTTTTCAATCGCGTACTGCGCCACATTACCGGAACCGGACACCGCAACCCGCATACCTTCAAAGCCCAGACCATGGCGTTTCAGCATCGCTTCCGTGAAGTAAACCAGACCGTAGCCGGTCGCTTCAGGACGAATCAGACTACCGCCGAAAGACAGCCCTTTTCCGGTGAAAACACACGCCGTGTTGTTGGTCAGCTTCTTCATCATGCCAGTCATAAAGCCGACTTCACGACCACCCACGCCGATATCACCCGCCGGAACGTCCGTATCCGCGCCCAGATGACGATACAGTTCCGTCATCAGTGCCTGACAGAAACGCATGACTTCGCCCTGGCTTTTCCCTTTTGGGTTAAAGTCCGAACCCCCTTTACCACCGCCCATTGGCAACGTGGTTAGCGCATTCTTGAACGTCTGTTCGAATCCAAGGAATTTCAGAATCGACAGGTTAACGGACGGGTGGAAACGCATGCCGCCTTTGTACGGCCCGATCGCGGAACTGAACTGGACGCGCCAGGCACGGTTCACCTGTACTTGACCTTTGTCGTCCGTCCACGCCACGCGAAACTGAATCACACGTTCCGGTTCTACCAATCGCTCCAGCAGGCTGTAATCCGCATAGTGAGGGTTCTGCTCCAGAAAAGGCCACAGGGTGGAAAGGACTTCATTAACGGCCTGTAGAAATTCAGGCTGATGCGGATCGCGTTGTTGAACAGAATCAAGAAAACTTGCCAGAGATACGATTTGTGCCATGAACAGCTCCTGATTGAACGAATAGCTCCCTTCTGCTTCTTTAATTTTTAGACACGCAGAAGCTTGTGGGATCGGTGAAAATGATGTTGTGTCCTCTGGACTATAACACTGGCGATGGATATTTAAGCAAGCGTTTTCTTTTCAGATTAACGTTACAATCCAATGAGATAGGAAGGGGTTTTTGAAGGTTTTGAGAAGGGAATTTGCGATAAGTTTTTGTTATATAACAAAAGGCACAGCTAAAAAGCCGTGCCTTTCATCACTGAAAAAAAATGCAAAAAAAGCTAATTTTTATTCGTCTTCTTCATCACGCAACGGCACGATGAGCATATCAACATGGACGGTATTAATCAGTTGACGTGCAGAAGACATCAGTTTGCTCCAAAAGTCCTGATGGTGTCCGCACAGCACAAGGTCAGCGTCATATTTCCTGATCGCATCCACCAGCACTTGCCCTAAATCACCGCTGCCGCTCAACGTTTCACTGATGGGATAGCCTGCATTTTGAGACAGCTCAGTCAACGCATTCTGGGTTTCTTCGGAGATACGCTGTTGCATGTCACCCAGGTTGACATCAATAAGCCCCGTGTAAAGATCGGAGTAATTCACATCGACATGGATTAGCGAGACTTTCGCATTGTACGGTCTTGCCATTGATACCGCTTTTTCCACTAACACTTTGCTTTCTGGAGAAAGATCTACAGCAATAAGGATGTGTTTGTAAGCCATAATGAGACTCCTTCCGTAAAGACTAATTAAGGGTTAGCAGCTATTTCTCCTGCCAATCTGATACTTAACGGCGGATTATAGAATAACACTCGTCCGCGCTATCGGACTGTTCAGTCGATCACAACCCGTTTTCAAATCTGTTAATTCTATTGATAAGTGTAGTAGAAACCGCTCCTTTTCACAGCTAAATCGCGTAGCTTCTCCTTTCAGAAAACGTATTATCTCGTCGAAAATCATCCTTCATGCCGATTGCATCTGCCTCTCTGGCACAAACAAACATTCTTCTTCTACACTACAAGTAGGGGGCGGTAAGACTATCCACTGCGCTCTGGGATGGAAAACAAGAATGGGGCTAGCCATGACGCTGTTGGCTAACCAAAATGACAATAAAATCGTGCGTAAGCATGTGGCATAACTATTCGTCGTTGAAAAACGTCACAGAAAAACATAGCGGATAATCGTAACGCTTGTCATCGGTCACCGCTTCTGACGAATAGAACGACCGGGAGGGGAGCATGATTAGTACATTTGCGCTTTTCTGGGCTTTATGTATCGTCTGTATTATCAATATGGCGAGGTATTACTCTTCATTACGCGTGTTACTGCTGATTTTGCGTGACTGTGACCCACTGCTTTACCAATACGTTGATGGAGGAGGTTTTTTCACATCGCACGGGCAGCCAAGCAAGCAAATTCGGCTGGTACGCTATATCTATGCACAGCGCTATCTTGAGCATCACGACCCTGAATTTATTCGCCGCTGCGAACGGGTACGGGGGCAATTTTTGCTCACGACCGCCTTGTGTGGCCTCATCGCCATCAGCCTGATTGCCATGATGATGTGGTATTAACACAGTGTACTTATACAAGTATTGGTATTAACAGCATGAACGTCGATAAAAAGTAAAAAGGCGACTCCCCACAGAATCGCCTTTTTTTATGATTAACCGATTACCCCAATCAAATCAGTTGCAGAGCCAGCCAGTACAGCGCACCAGACATCAGCATTGAGACAGGCAGCGTTAATACCCACGCCAGCAGAATGCTTCTTATCGTTTTGCCCTGTACGCCCCCCCCATCCGCAATCATCGTCCCGGCAACTGCCGAGGATAATACGTGCGTGGTGGAAACCGGCATACCGGTGTAGCTGGCAACGCCAATCGACAAGGCCGCAGTCACCTGTGCCGACACCCCCTGTGCGTAGGTCATACCTTTCTTGCCAATCTTCTCGCCGATGGTGACCGCAACACGTTTCCAGCCCACCATTGTGCCCAAGGAGAGCGCCAGTGCGACGGCAACGATGATCCAAAGAGGCGCATATTCAACCGTCTGAAGCATATCTTTACGCAGGTTGCTCAGGTAGCGCTGATCTTCGCCCGATGTTTCTGGCAGCTTGACTACCCGATCCATCGTATCCGAGATGCACATCAGCAGGCGACGCACTCTGCTGCGATCGTCAGGGTTCAACTGGTCGTAGCTTTTCAGGTTACTCAGCAGGCCCTGTGTGCGCTCAATCGCAATCATTACGCGTGAACTGTCACAGTGGAACTCTTTCTGGCCGTTGCCGGGAATCGCATTTTCTGGCGCAGGAACCACGGGGTGAGACAAGTCAATGACGTGTGCTAACGCATCGCCATGCTGCTTGTAATATTCCTGTAAATTGACAACGGCATCACGTGTCCGGCTGATGTCATAGCCCGATGCGTTCATGTTGACAATAAACCCGGCTGGCGCGACGCCAATCAGCACCAGCATAATCAAGCCGATACCTTTCTGACCGTCGTTTGCACCGTGAGAGAAGCTCACGCCAATCGCCGATAAAATCAGCGCGGTACGCGTCCAGAATGGCGGCTTACGTTTGCCGTCCTGCTTTTCGCGATCGACGGGCGTCAGATGCACGCGTTTGCGCTTTTTACTGTTGTTCCAGAACCGACGCAGTACCAGCAGCATCAACCCTGCAACTACCATCCCCACAATTGGCGATAGCAGCAGTGACAGGAAAATGCTGATCATTTTCGGCACGTTCAACGCATCCACGATGGAGGTATCCGTCAGCAGTGCGTTGGTCAAACCAATACCGATGATGGAGCCAATCAACGTGTGAGAACTGGAGGCAGGAATACCAAAATACCAGGTACCCAGGTTCCAGATAATCGCGGCCAGCAGCATGGAAAAGACCATCGCCAGACCATGCGCCGAACTCACGTTCAGCAGTAAATCCGTGGGGAGAAGGTGAACAATTGCATAGGCCACGCTCAGGCCGCCCAGCAGTACACCGAAGAAATTAAAGACACCCGCCATAACAACGGCAAATTCTGCACGCATGGCTCGGGTATAAATAACGGTGGCGACGGCATTCGCAGTATCGTGAAAACCGTTAATGGCTTCGTACATCAATACAAACAACAAAGCCAATATCAACATCAGGCCGGTGTAGTAATCCAGTCCGGCAAATAAATGTAGCATAAACGTTAGGCCATTTAGTGGTCATGAACGCGGCGCATTATCGGCGACAAGCAGGGGTGGGGAAAAGGAAAATATGACATTTTTTTGACTTAAAATGTGACGAGCATCGACAACAAAACCACTTAATCATTATAAATCAATTAATTATATATTTTTACTAAAACATGCAGATTGTTACGCTGGTATCGAACAAGAACCAACACTACAATTTGCCGCCCCAATGGCCCATTTGCCTGCGGTAATCAATCACTCATCGGAGAAATGCATTGTGGAACAGTTTGACGTTGTCATCATTGGTGCTGGTGCAGCAGGCATGTTTTGTGCCGCACAGGCGGGACAGCGTGGGCTGCATGTTCTATTGCTCGATAACGGCAAGAAGGCAGGGCGTAAAATATTGATGTCCGGCGGCGGGCGCTGCAACTTTACCAATGTGTATACGGAACCGGCCGCCTATCTGTCCCACAATCCTCACTTTTGTAAATCGGCACTGGCGCGTTATACCCAATGGGATTTCATTAGTTTGGTCAACAATCACCGCATCGCTTACCACGAGAAAACACTTGGTCAGCTATTCTGTGATGACTCCGCACAGCAAATTGTGGATATGCTGGTAACAGAGTGCGAGCAGGCTAACGTCACGCTTCGTTTGCGCAGTGAAGTCGCCTCGGTGGAGAAATCAGACGATCGGTTCACCATCCACCTGAGCAACGGTACAGCATTCCAAGGCGCATCACTGGTCGTTGCCTGCGGCGGCTTGTCGATGCCCGGTCTGGGCGCAACGCCGTTCGGCTACCAGCTTGCCGCGCAGTTTGGTATTAACGTACTCCCAACCCGCGCCGCGCTTGTTCCCTTTACGCTGCACAAACCGCTGCTCGAACAGTTGCAAACGCTCTCCGGCGTTTCTGTCCCTACCGTCATCACCGCAGAAAACGGCGTGACGTTCCGTGAAAATATCCTGTTCACACATCGTGGGCTCTCTGGTCCCGCCATTTTGCAAATTTCCAGCTACTGGCAAGCGGGTGAATCCGTCACCATTAACTTGCTACCCGGACACAATCTCACCCAGCTTATCAATGATGAACGCAGTGCCCATCCAAACCAAAGCCTGAAAAATACGTTGGCACAGTGGCTGCCTAAACGACTGGTTGAATGCTTGCAAGCACTAGGACAACTGCCGGATGTGACGTTGAAACAGCTCAACAGCACACAGCAGCTACAAATTGAACAAAGCCTGCAACAGTGGCGGGTACAGCCAAATGGTACGGAGGGTTACCGTACCGCCGAAGTGACGATCGGCGGCGTCGACACCCGCGCCCTGTCTTCCAAAACCATGGAGGCCAATTCAGTGCCAGGGCTGTATTTCATCGGTGAAGTGGTCGATGTAACTGGCTGGCTCGGCGGCTATAATTTCCAATGGGCGTGGAGTTCAGCATGGGCCTGCGCGCAGGCTCTGCCTTTTAGCAAATAGGCACTATAATAACCTCTATTCAGCGCTCTCCTTTAATTAATGGAGAAAGGGACGTCTCTACATAGGCCTCTGCTGCCAGAAAGGAGATGTGAATGAGCCCCAGACGTAGTGAACGTAAAATTAACATGTTGCAGTTACTGACGGCAGGTATGCTGCCACTGCTGCTGGGATTGCTGTTCACTTTTGTAGAATCCAGATTAATGGTAAAACGCGATTTGGAAGCCACTGCGCAAATCGCAATGAATCATGCTGAGAATATTTCGACACAGGCGTGGAAGATGGTGGATCGCCTCCAGCACTTTCATGGTCAGTCCTGTGATGCCATCGGTGGTGAGCTGCAACGCCTTGGCTCGATTTTTCCTTACTTTCGTGCGATCGGCGTTATCCATAATACCGACGTCTACTGCTCTTCAACGTTTGGCAACGCACTGACGCCAATAAGTCGCGTCATTCAACAACCGCTACCGGATACCGATTCTGAACGCTGGAGCCTGTCAATTGCAGGCTCAGATAACGTGAGAGCACGCCCTGCAATCATCTTCGTCCAGATGCCCCTCACGGGTTATGGCGCTTACACCATGGTTGACGCGCAATACCCGATCGATCTTATGATGGCGATTAGCCAAACCCGCGGCTATCAGCTTACACTGAAGATCGGCAACGGCCACCCCATTCAAATTGGTCAGATAATTACGCTCAACTCAGGCTTATTTTCTACCTCAGCGCTTGAAATAAAATCGAACTATTTCCCGATAACCCTTACAGTTATCGCACCAACCTCTCAATCTGTCGCGAACTGGAAGCAGGCGTTCTTTACGTTCTCGCCGCTGGCAATGGTTCTCTCCCTGCTCTTCTTTGCAATGATGTGGTACTGGCAAAAACGTAAATTATTATTCCGCGACGAGCTCCGTAAAGGCATCGCCAAAGGCGAATTTTCCGTCTATTACCAGCCCATCTATAATGCAGAATCGCAATCCTGCATCGGTGTTGAGACCTTACTGCGATGGCAGCGCAGTAATGGACAGTGGATCAGGCCCGATATATTTATCTCCGCCGCCGAAGCAGAAAGCATGATTATTCCCATCACCCGGCATTTATTTGATCTGGTCGCAGCCGATATCGCCAGTTGGCAGGTAAAACCCGGATTTCACCTGAGCCTTAACGTCGCAGCCGAGCATCTGCATCATCCAAATTTCGTTTCAGACGTACATCGCTTCGCAGAAAAAGTTGCCTCTCATTCATTAAGCATTACGCTGGAACTGACAGAACGTAACCTCATCAGCAACGGTCCTGAAGTCATACAGCGCCTGCATCAACTACGTGAAGATGGCTTTATGATCGCCATCGATGACTTCGGCACCGGGCACTGTTCACTCTCTTATCTGCAAAACTTTCCGCTGGATTGCCTGAAAATCGATCAGGGATTCGTCTGTGCCATTTCATCGCCGGATGAAGAAGCCCCTATTCTTGATGCCATTATTAATTTGAGCCATCGCATCAAACTTCAATCCGTAGCAGAAGGCGTAGAAACCGAACAACAGCTCATATATTTACAACAGCACGGCGTTAAATATATACAGGGATTTCTTTATGCAAAGCCGATGAACAATGAATCGTTACTGGTATGGCTGCACTATCATAGTAATAAATCGATAGAAAGTTTTATGAATAAAAACGAAGAAAGAGAAAAGAAAAAATAACCGGCAGAAGCTTGTCCGCCGGTATTCTATAATTGGCAAATCAGAAACGATAACCGACGCCAATATTAAAGGCGTCTACACGCGTTTCATAAATCTTCGTACCTTCGTAGCCAATATCTATCGCCCAGTTTGCTACTGGTGTGATTTGAATACCCGCACCATAAGCAAAGCTGGATTTGCTTTCACTACCCGATTCACGGACAGCATCGCCCTCTTCCCAACTGGATTTACCGCGCCCAATACCCGCTAAACCATAAACGCTGACATAGTCATTAAAGCGGTAGGATGGGCCAGCCATGAGTGAATAGTATTTCAGCTTATAAACATCACTGCTTGAATTCTGATAATACTCTGTTTGCTCCGCGCTCACATAAGTGAAAGAACCAATAATGCCAAGATCGGAATCACCCTGATAATGGTATTTGGCTGTAATCCCTTTTGGATCTTTAAAGTCATCGACTTTCGCCTGAGCATAACCCAAAGATACCGTTTGTGTCGCCTGAGCAGCAGACATTCCCATGGCACAAGCAATCAGAGTGGAAAGCAGCAGTGTTGTTTTTTTCATGATAGAAACATCTTCCATGTTTGAATAAAAAGACGATTTCAACAAAGCGAATATATAAGCATCACGAATGTTGACCGCACATAAACTTACATTTAAATACGACAAGGTAAAGTCTGCCTTATTTTCAAACAACCGAAATTGTTTTTATTTAAATCATTAAAAAACAGAATGATAGGTATTATCTATGGTAATTAACGCGCGGTTTTTCACGCTATTTTTGGGAATATTCTTAACTAAGGATAGAGGAAATATGGAAATTTTCGACGCCAAAGAATACTGAGATAAAAACCTGTATTTATAAAGGGAAATTTTCACAAATGACTATTTTTTTAATAGTGACTATTTTTTAAACGGATAGTATAAATAGACAATGATTGAAATAGAAGAAAAAGGGGGGGGGAAATACTGAGAAATAAAGTGGTCGGCGAGAGAGGATTCGAACCTCCGACCCACTGGTCCCAAACCAGTTGCGCTACCAAGCTGCGCTACTCGCCGAATGCGGGCGCATATTACTGCTACCTCATTGAAGCGTCAATATCTTTTTCACAAAAGGATTCCAGCTGCCGTTAAAGTATCCATCCCTTGTATTTACAGCCTGAAACCGACGTCCTTGTCCGTGATTCATGTCAATCAGCAGGTTTCTGACACCAGTTATTTTTAGGGTTAATACCGCCATCAGGCGATGTGTATCCCACACATCCCAGAATCGTGTCAAACAGCTCTTCATGGCGATGTGTTTTGCCAACGCGCTGCTGAGCTTTCAACTGCTCAAACGCATGCAGATTATCGGTGTCAGCCAAAAATTTATCCGAGATCCATACCATCATCGGTGAACGGAACTGCTCGGGTGGTGCCATCTCACGCGGCGTGCCGTGCAAATGGTAGTTATCATCGATAGATTCACCGTGATCGGAGGCATAAAACACGATCGCTTTCTTATCCCGAACCTGATCGATCACGCTATCGATAAAGCTATCGGTATAGAGCACGCTATTATCAAACGCATTAATCAACTGCTCACGCGTACAGGAAGCATCAACGCCCATACACTCCGGCTGATAACGCGCATAGCTACGGGGATATCGCATGGAATACAGATAGTGAGAGCCTTTGGTATGCAGCACAATCAGATGTTTACCTTTGGGGTAACGTGCCAGCGACTCCTTAACCTCATCGACCAGCAACATATCCTGCACCGATTTACCGTCATTGTGTTTCTCTGACGCAATCATTTCGCGGAAGGAATAGTTGTTCGCCTCAATGCTATTGTAAAACCACACCTCACTTTGCATCGCAAACAGCTCAGAGGTAAAGCCCAACGCCTTCATTACGGCAAAGATATTCTGCTCTTTCAGGGTTCGTTGCGGGTTGTCTTCCGTGCCACCTTCTCGCACAAACATACAACGCATGGAAAGCTTGGTTGAGGTATCACACGATTGGCCGCGGAAAGCGACCAGGTTTTTTTCTTTTGACAGCTTCGGCGTCGTATCTCGCTCATAGCCTAACAGCCCCATATGATCCCAGCGGGTTGTTTCACCGATAATGAAAACCACGTAGGTATCGTCAATGCCTTTCGGCGGGACATAGGTAAAATGCTGAGCCGGATCGAAAAGATGAGAGGAGTCCTGATTCTCGTCATACTTAGTGTACGCAAATAATCCTAACGCAGACAACCAGTTAGAAGGTAGGTACGAGTGAGCCACTACGCCACCATAGCTGGGCAAATCCACATTGGATTCTCGCTCGGACACTGACTGAACGTTGTCCATATAGCGAAGCGGCATCCAAACCAGCGCAACGACAGCGGCAAGAACCAGAAGAGGAACCAAACGTCTTCCCGGCGATTTGAGCTGTTCGATCAGCGTATGACGTAGCGAGTTCTTCCAGATCAAAAATAGCGGCAACGCACTCACCGCTAGCATCCACAGGAAAAAACGAAAACCAATAACTTCTTTAGAAAGATCAATATCCGTGGTCATGACCGCCGCAATAATGCCATAACCAATCACGACATTAAAAAACGTCATGTAATAACTCGCGGCAACGGAAATCAACACCAAAAGAGACGCGATAATCCGATAAAAACGACGTCCCCCGAGTGAAATAATCCTCATTAGGAAAAAGGTAAATAAGATACTCGCAGTCAATTCAACAAGAGCGGGGATAAACGTTGGAACCTGGCTACCAGCAGAGAGTGAAAAATAATCAAATCGGCGATAATACACTGAGATATTGAGAAAAAGACCAATATAAACTGCCAGGACAAACGATAATTTGGGTTGCGAAAAAGATGCTACAAACTTCATTATGACAAGTGCTCCAACAAACCTTTCTTATTATCTGAAGCTATACGACAACATCCCTATGCCTGAGTTCAGCGGAAATAATCAGATGCTCAGGCTTTTTTATGGTTCATCGCAAAACAGCAAATAGGCTTAGATCTTTAGTTCGTAAATTTTACTTATGATTAAGTAGAGAGAACAGAAAAAAATTGTCCTTTTGTGTGAATGAATACACGAAAAAATAAAAGGATCGACCCCAATATGTTCTGAAAAATCACCACCACTTATCTATGTATGCCTTGTATGCCTTCACGATCTAATCGGGCAATTAATTCTACTACGATAGGGTGCTTCAGGAATGCCATAATCTCTTCTGCACGTCGCTCCCCAATACCGGAGAACTGTTGCCATTGTTGTGCCGTCCACTTCTGTAACGCCAGCCAATCCACATTATCTAATGCGCTCATTGCGGAACGAGGAACAGGAATACCCAAAGCAAGTAGCCAGCGGGATAGCGGCATCTGCCGCGCCGACTGCAAGCTCTCATAGATATCTCGCGCCCGCTTATCGCCCATGCCATTGACCGCATTAAGCTGTGCCTCCGTCAGAGATAACCATGACAGCACATCCTCCAGTAAATCATGTTGCATCAGACGCAGCCACATCCCTTCACGCACTCCCGCTAACTTTAAGCCGTGATCTCCACTCAACCAGACTAAACGCGCCAGAAATTGCTGCTGGCAAACCGCGCTATACTGAAAACAGCTAAAAGCATGGAAATCATATTCACTGGGCGGGGTGATAACTGGCCGCTCAGTCCCACGCCATACCACATTATCCAGACGTGGAATCCCCTGCCCTGCCAGACTGACGCTAACCCTATCGCCGGGCAACACATCCCATTGTTTCCAACGCGACAGCGAGCCTACACTCACCCGATTAACCGATTTATCATCCAATTTCAAAGGGCTAAGCTTCAACACCACGGCGATCTTACCCGTCCGCCCGACAGAAAACGCCACATCAGCCACTTCCGCAACCTGATGAACGGGCGGATATTTCCATGCGATCGCCCAGTCTGCCGATACGTTACGCCAATAACGCCCCTGCGGTTCTTTCGTCTGGCGGATAACCACGCCATCCGTCACAAAAGGGAGTGGGCTGTGATACCAGTGTTGACGCCACTTCTCCGCGTCAGCGAATGACTCAATGGCATGGGTATAGTTTGCTGTCATGGCAAACCCCATTTTTGTCAATATTTCCAAACGTTCAGGCATCGTCTTTGGACCATCTGGCCATTCCCAGACGAACAGGCCAATCTGCGACAACACGGGAGATGGCTGATGACGACGCATTTCACCCGCCACCACCGAGCGTGCATTAAGACCACCCTGAGTATGTTGTTGGTGATCGGTCATCTTCAGAAAAAGCTCCCCTTGCAATACTAACGAGGAAGGTGCATCGGTTAATACATGAGGAATTCCCGGAATCAGACGAACTTTTTCCGTCCAGTCTTCACCTTGCAGGCCATTACCCCGGCTAACCGCAGACACGAGCTTACCGTGCTGATAGAGCAACGAGACAGCCACACCATCCACTTTTGGCTGAATCCACAAATCCTTACGCTGTGCGATCCACTGCATCAATTGCCCACGATCGGACAATTTCTTCAGTCCCGTATGAGCAACAGGATGAAGCTGCTTGCCATGAGAGGGTAACCGAACAGGAACAATATGTTGCGGCTGAAAACAACCTAACCACTGGTTTAACTGCTCTCGCAGTTGATCATAAACGTCATCAGCTATCGGGCTTTTCCCCTCGGCGTAATACACGTCATCCCACCGTTCTAACTGATGACGCAATGCAGCAATTTCTTTGTTCGAACGCGTGTTATCCCAATCGGGACAGACTTCGGCCGCAGCCGAAAAACCGCTGATCCCCCCAACAACGCAGATAATCCAAAAGGTGCAACCCCTGAGCCACATAGCCCCTCCTGCCATCCAGTAGCGAATGGCCGCAGTACATAGCAACACAGAGGAAAAGACGAGGCGAAAAAAGGAGCAATGCCAAACGCGCCGCAAGATGATTCATCGTTTGCAGCACCGATAAAAAAGACGGGAACGCGCGTCGCAATCTCAAAAATACACGCTGGCAAAAAATTTTCCCAATGGCATAACGGAAAAACAATCTGCGGAGAACTTATCGCAGCGCGACTGATGACATATAGGCGTGTATAATGCGGTGATATGCGCATGTTCCTGCCGCATATCACCATTCACCATCGTAACCATGAATAAAACTTCATTATGGCTCAAGGCACGTTATATATCGTTTCTGCTCCCAGTGGGGCTGGGAAATCCAGCCTGATTCAGGCGTTATTAAAAACTCAGCCGCTTTACGACACTCAGGTATCGATTTCGCATACCACACGAGCGAAACGACCAGGAGAAAACCACGGCGAACACTATTTCTTCGTCGAAGTCGATGAATTTAAGCGTATGATTCAGGATCGTGAGTTTCTGGAGCACGCTGAAGTTTTCGGCAATTACTACGGTACATCCCGACTTGCCATTGAGCAGGTATTAGCGACAGGTGTTGATGTTTTTCTGGATATTGACTGGCAAGGTGCCGAACAAATCCGTGCTCAAATGCCGCACGCGCGCAGTATTTTCATTCTGCCGCCGTCCAAAGAAGAGCTGGCTCGCCGCCTGCGTGGCCGTGGACAAGATAGTGATGACGTTATTGCTCGCCGTATGTCTCAAGCCGTGGCTGAAATGACGCACTACGGCGAGTATGATTACCTGATTGTGAATGATGATTTCGATCTGGCGCTGCTCGATCTGAAAACCATTATTCGCGCCGAACGTCTGCGTTTGAGCAGGCAACAGGTTCGGCATGATGCATTAATCACCAAACTATTGGCAGACTGACGCCTCTTTCAGTATGATGCGCAGTCATTTTATTTCCTGTGGAGTAGCACATTATGGCACGCGTAACTGTTCAAGACGCTGTAGAGAAAATTGGTAACCGTTTTGACCTGGTGTTGGTCGCTGCTCGTCGCGCCCGTCAAATCCAGACTGGTGGTAAAGATCCGTTGGTCCCTGAAGAAAACGATAAGTACACCGTGATCGCACTGCGTGAGATCGAAGAAGGTCTGATCAACAACCAAATTCTGGATGTTCGTGACCGTCAGGAACAGCAAGAGCAGGAAGCCGCAGAGATTCAGGCGGTTACCGCGATTGCTGAAGGCCGCCGTTAATCACACCACGAGTCGCCCTTGTACATTTTTGAAAGCCTTAATCTGCTGATTCAACGTTATCTTCCCGAAGATCAGATCAAACGTTTACAGCAGGCTTACTTGGTTGCACGTGATGCTCACGAGGGGCAGACTCGCTCCAGCGGTGAACCCTACATCACACACCCTGTTGCCGTCGCCTGCATTCTGGCGGAGATGCGTCTCGATTACGAAACGCTGATGGCAGCACTGCTGCATGATGTCATAGAAGACACCCCCGCCACCTATCAGGACATGGAACAGCTTTTTGGTAAAAGCGTTGCTGAACTGGTAGAGGGCGTGTCCAAGCTGGACAAACTGAAGTTCCGCGATAAGAAAGAAGCGCAGGCTGAAAACTTTCGCAAAATGATCATGGCGATGGTGCAGGACATTCGCGTCATCCTGATCAAACTTGCAGACCGTACCCATAACATGCGCACGCTGGGTTCATTGCGCCCAGACAAACGTCGCCGCATTGCCCGTGAAACGCTGGAAATATACAGCCCACTGGCACACAGACTGGGTATCCATCACCTCAAAACTGAGCTGGAAGAACTGGGTTTTGAGGCGCTGTATCCGAATCGTTATCGCGTCATTAAAGAGGTCGTTAAGGCTGCGCGCGGTAACCGCAAGGAAATGATTCAGAAAATCCTGTCGGAAATCGAAGGCCGTTTGACAGAAGCCGGGATTGCCTGCCGCGTCAGCGGTCGCGAAAAACACCTGTACTCCATCTACTGCAAAATGCACCTGAAAGAGCAGCGTTTTCACTCCATCATGGATATCTACGCGTTTCGGGTCATCGTCAAAGAATTGGACACCTGCTATCGCGTGCTCGGTCAGGTTCATAGCCTGTATAAACCCCGCCCAGGCCGGGTGAAAGATTATATCGCCATTCCCAAAGCGAACGGCTACCAATCGCTGCATACGTCTCTGATTGGTCCGCATGGCGTTCCGGTCGAGGTGCAAATTCGCACCGACGACATGGATCAAATGGCAGAAATGGGTGTCGCGGCGCACTGGGCCTATAAAGAAGGCGAGAGCAGCACCACCGCACAGGTACGCGCCCAACGCTGGATGCAAAGCCTGCTGGAACTCCAGCAAAGTGCCGGTAGCTCGTTTGAATTTATCGAAAGCGTGAAGTCCGATCTCTTCCCTGACGAGATGTACGTCTTTACGCCGGAAGGCCGCATTGTTGAGCTTCCCGCCGGTGCGACGCCTGTCGATTTCGCCTACGCGGTGCACACCGATATTGGCCATGCCTGCGTCGGGGCACGCGTTGACCGTCAGCCTTACCCGCTGTCGCAGTCGCTCACCAGCGGTCAAACCGTTGAAATTATTACTGCACCGGGTGCCAGACCGAATGCCGCATGGCTTAACTTCGTGGTCAGCTCCAGAGCACGTTCAAAAATTCGCCAGATGCTGAAAAACCTCAAACGAGATGATTCCGTGAGTCTCGGACGCCGTTTACTGAACCACGCATTGGGCAATGGCCGCAAACTCTCTGACATCCCTGAGAAATCTATTCAGCTTGAGCTTGAGCGCATGAAGCTCGCCACGCTGGACGATCTGATGGCGGAAATTGGTATGGGCAACGCCATGAGCGTCGTGGTGGCGAAAAACCTGCTGAATGAACAGTCTGAACTGGGAAATACTGGGCTGCGCAAGTTGCCGATCAAAGGCGCAGATGGCGTGATGCTTTCCTTCGCCAAATGCTGTCGCCCCATCCCTGGCGATCCGATCATTGCCCATGTCAGCCCCGGTAAAGGGTTGGTGATTCACCATGAATCCTGCCGCAACATTCGCGGCTATCAGAAAGAACCTGAAAAATTCATGGCGGTAGAGTGGGATAAGGTGACGGAACAAGAGTTCATCGCCGAAATCAAAGTGGATATGTTCAACCATCAGGGCGCACTGGCGAACCTGACGGCAGCGATTAACGCGGCGAACTCCAATATTCAGAGCATCAATACGGAAGAGAGGGATGGCCGCGTATACAGCGCCTTTATCCGTCTCACTACCCTCGATCGCGTTCATTTGGCTAATATTATGCGTAAAATTCGCGTAATGCCGGATGTCATCAAAGTTAACCGTAACCGAAATTAATCGTCATGACACCTCAACGTTATGCACGCATAAAAGAAATGCTCAACTGCCGTCAGCCCGATCTGACGATTTGCATGGAGCAGGTGCATAAACCGCATAATATTTCGGCCGTGATCCGCACTGCGGATGCCGTCGGCGTACATCAGGTCCATGCGATTTGGCCCACCAGCCGAATGAAAACGCTGGTTTCCTCCGCCGCGGGCAGTAATAGTTGGGTAGAAGTTAAAACCCATCGCACCATACATGATGCGGTCGGCCATCTGAAGGATGAGGGGATGCAGGTTCTGGCGACCAATTTGTCTGAACACGCGGTCGATTTTCGGGAAATTGATTACACTCGCCCGACCTGTATTCTGCTCGGACAAGAAAAAACCGGCATTACTGCCGAAGCACTCAAGCTGGCCGATCGAGATATCATCATTCCGATGACTGGCATGGTGCAGTCGCTGAATGTGTCTGTAGCCTCGGCGTTGATCCTGTATGAAGCCCAGCGCCAGCGCCAGATCGCTGGCATGTACCAGCGTGAAGACAGTCCGTTGGATGAAGAAGAGCAGCAGCGCCTGCTGTTTGAAGGGGGCTATCCAGTACTGGCACGCGTCGCAAAACGTAAAGGGCTGCCTCGCCCTTATATTGACCATCAGGGTCAGATTGTAGCGGATACCCCGTGGTGGGCCGCGATGCAATCGTCGGAGTGCTGATGAAAGGCCGCCTGCTGAACACCCAACCGCTGAGTACACTTGCCGGTGTGGGTGCAAGTCAGGCAACAAAACTCGCACGACTCGGTTTGGAAACCGTGCAGGATCTCTTACTGCATTTGCCTTTACGCTACGAAGACCGTACGCATCTTTACCCGATTGGTGATCTCCTCCCTGGCATGTATGCCACCGTGGAAGGTGAAATTCTACGCAACGACATCACCTTTGGCAGCCGTCGCATGTTGACCTGCCAAATCAGCGACGGCAGCGGCATGCTGACCATGCGCTTCTTCAATTTCAGCGCTGCGATGAAAAACAGTCTCGCACCGGGACAGCGCGTTACCGCTTATGGCGAGATCAAGCGTGGTAAAATCGGTGCGGAGATCATCCATCCTGAATATCGTGTTCAGGGGGATAATACGCAGGTCGAGTTACAAGAATCACTCACGCCCGTTTACCCCTCCACAGAGGGCATTCGTCAGGCGACCCTGCGCAAGCTCACCGATCAGGCGCTGGAGCTACTTACCGCAAATCACATTGATGAATTACTGCCTGAATCACTAAGCGGCTCGCTCATTAGCCTGCCGGACGCGTTGCGCACGTTACATCGTCCCCCGCCGGATATGCAGCTCAGTGAGCTTGAGAATGGGAAACACCCGGCGCAGCAGCGACTGATTATGGAAGAATTGCTGGCGCATAACCTGAGCCTGCTTGCCGTGCGAGCAGGGGAGCAGCGGCATAAAGCGTCGCCGCTACCCGCTAAAGACAGTTTGAAACAGCAACTGCTCGCCGCCCTGCCGTTCACCCCCACGCAGGCACAAGATCGTGTCGTGGCGGAGATCGAAACGGATATGGAGAAAGATTTCCCGATGATGCGGCTGGTGCAGGGTGATGTGGGCTCAGGGAAAACGCTGGTCGCCGCGCTGGCCGCATTACGTGCTATTGCCAATGGCAAACAGGTCGCGCTAATGGCACCAACAGAGCTATTGGCCGAACAACACGCGCATAATTTTCGTCAGTGGTTCGAACCATTAGGGCTTGAAGTCGGTTGGCTAGCTGGTAAACAAAAAGGAAAAGCGCGTCAGGCGCAGCAGGACGCTATTGCTAGCGGCCAGGTTTCCATGGTTGTTGGGACACACGCCATTTTCCAGCAACAGGTGAAATTCAACGGATTGGCATTGGTCATCATTGATGAACAGCATCGCTTTGGCGTGCATCAACGCCTTGCGCTGTGGGAAAAAGGCGAAGAGCAGGGTTTTCATCCTCATCAGTTGATTATGACCGCCACCCCCATTCCCCGTACGCTGGCGATGACAGCCTATGCCGATCTAGATACTTCTGTTATTGATGAGCTACCGCCGGGTAGAACCCCTGTCACCACGGTCGCGATACCAGACTCACGCCGCAGCGACATCATCGAACGTGTGAATAGCGCCTGTCAGCAGGAAGGTCGCCAGGCTTATTGGGTCTGTACACTGATTGAAGAATCCGATCTCTTGGAAGCGCAGGCAGCAGAAGCCACCAGCGAAGAGCTGAAGGCTGCTCTGCCGAACCTCAAGGTTGGATTGGTTCACGGCCGCATGAAAGCGCAAGAAAAACAGGCGGTAATGCAGTCGTTTAAACAGGGGGATCTGCAACTGCTGGTGGCAACCACCGTCATCGAAGTCGGGGTTGATGTACCCAATGCTAGCCTGATGATTATTGAAAACCCAGAACGTCTAGGTCTGGCGCAATTGCACCAATTACGCGGGCGTGTCGGACGCGGTGCGGTGGCATCCCACTGTGTGCTGCTTTATAAAACGCCCATGAGCAAAACCGCACAAAAACGTCTTCAGGTACTCCGCGATAGCAATGACGGCTTTGTCATCGCCCAACGCGATCTGGAAATTCGTGGGCCGGGGGAATTGTTAGGTACGCGTCAAACGGGTAATGCCGAGTTCAAAGTGGCCGATCTCCTGCGCGATCGGGATTTGATTCCACAGGTACACCGCGTTGCTCGCCATCTGCATGAGTACTATCCCGAGCATGCCATTGCGCTAATCGAGCGCTGGCTACCCGAGCGCGCACGCTACACCAACGCTTAATCACAGCAGCGCATTCTTCGTTTTTCTTAAAAGTATCACCTTACATAATAAGGTCTTGCTCATCAGACAAAATTCATATCGAAAAGATGCGTTAGCAAACGTTTGCTTTCAGCAAAGAGATCATTAAAATGCGCTCTTTGTCGTTTCAGGAACGCCAACACTCACATCATGACTACCACCACGGAAACGTCCCAAACAGAAGCCGCTGACGCCCCTCAGCGCAGTGAACTTATCTATCGTCTTGAAGACAGGCCGCCGCTGCCGCAAACGCTATTCGCCGCCAGCCAGCACCTGCTTGCCATGTTTGTTGCGGTGATTACTCCCGCGTTGCTGATCTGTCAGGCATTAGGTTTACCCGCTCAGGATACGCAGCGCATCATCAGTATGTCGCTTTTCGCTTCCGGCTTGGCCTCTATTCTACAAATTAAAACCTGGGGCCCCGTCGGTTCTGGTCTGCTGTCTATTCAGGGCACCAGCTTTAACTTCGTAACGCCGCTGATTATGGGTGGGCTGGCCTTGAAAAACGGTGGTGCGGATGTTCCCACGATGATGGCAGCACTGTTCGGTACGCTGATGGTTGCTTCCTTCACCGAAATCATTCTTTCACGTTTCCTGCATTTAACCCGTCGCATCATTACCCCGCTGGTTTCCGGCATTGTGGTGATGATCATTGGTCTGTCGCTGATTCAGGTCGGCCTGACCTCCATCGGTGGCGGCTATGCCGCAATGGGTAATAGTACCTTCGGCGCACCCAAGAATTTATTATTAGCGGGCGCAGTGTTGCTGGTGATTATTCTGCTTAACCGCCAGCGTAACCCTTACCTGCGCGTCGCGTCGCTGGTGATTGCCATGGCGGTGGGTTATCTGGGTGCCTGGTTGATGGGAATGCTGCCGGAAAGCACGCCAGCGCCACACGATACCGTCATCATGGTGCCCACGCCGCTGTATTACGGTTTAGGTTTTGACTGGAATCTGTTGGTTCCGCTGATACTCGTCTTCATGGTCACATCGTTAGAAACCATCGGTGATATCACCGCGACTTCCGACGTTTCTGAGCAGCCAGTCAGAGGCCCGCTGTACATGAAACGCTTGAAAGGCGGCGTGCTGGCAAACGGTTTGAACTCTTGCCTGTCTGCTGTATTCAATACCTTCCCTAACTCGTGCTTCGGCCAGAATAACGGCGTCATCCAGCTTACCGGTGTTGCCAGCCGCTATGTCGGCTTCGTGGTTTCGCTGATGCTGATCGCACTGGGGCTGTTCCCTGCCGTCAGCGGATTTGTGCAGCATATTCCAGAGCCCGTTCTGGGCGGTGCCACTATCGTGATGTTTGGTACGATCGCCGCTTCCGGCGTACGTATTGTGTCCCGTGAACCGCTTAACCGTCGCGCAATCATGATTATTGCGCTGTCACTGGCTGTTGGTCTTGGCGTGTCACAGCAGCCGTTGATTCTGCAATTTGCGCCGGATTGGATTAAAACATTACTGTCTTCTGGTATTGCCGCTGGTGGGATTACGGCGATCGTGTTGAATATGGTTTTCCCACACGAAGAAAAATAGCGCCAGCACGCAATAATTTCTGTTCAATTCATGTAAAAGCGAGCGGTGATGCAACACCGCTCGCTTTTTACTGTCTGTAACAGCATTACCTATTGAGCCTTCAGGGAAATTGCGGCATAAGAACAGTTCTCCCTGACGATTGGCATGGACTGACACGATGAAATTTATCGGGAAATTATTGCTGACCCTGCTGCTACTGGCCTTTTTAGCGCTGGTGGTCGTATACGTATTACTGCAAACCAGTTGGGCGGCAGGCTGGGTAAGCAATTGGGTAAACCAGAACACCGACTACCAGTTATCACTGGGCAAAATGAATCATGACTGGTCAACCGCCGATCATATCCAACTCACTGACGTCAGTTTTGGTCATAAAAACCAACCGCCGACCCTCACTGCAAAGCAGGTTTCCGCAGGGTTTAGCGTGCGCCAAATTACCGATCCGCGTCATTTTGCCAGCCTGGAATTAGAAGGCGGTACGCTGAACCTTTCCTCACAGGCAGCCACACTTCCTATCGAAGCCGACGTGCTACAGTTGCGTACCATGGCACTACAGGCAAAAGACGGTGATTGGCGCTTGAATGGTCAACAGATCAACGGCGGAATGATGCCGTGGCAGCCCGAAGCGGGTTATCTACTGGGCAAACAGGGGCAGTTCCAGCTCAGCGCCCGTTCACTCGAACTCAATGATATTCCTGCCAGTCAGGTCTTAGTGCAGGGCGAAATTAACCACAACCAACTGACGCTGAGTAATTTCGGCGCCGATGTTGCTCAAGGGCAGCTAACGGGCAACGCCAGTCGCGCAGAAGACGGCAGTTGGCAGATCGGTAGCCTACGACTCAGTAATGTTCGTTTGCAAACGCAAAGAACGCCGGAAGCCTTCTGGCAGCCTGTCACTGAACTGCCCTCTGTCACGGTTAACCGTTTTGATCTGATTGATGCTCGGATTGAAGGGCCAGGCTGGGCGTTTATCGATCTGGATGTCGCACTGCAAAATGTCACGTTTAAGCAGAATGACTGGCAGAGCGAAGGGGGGACGCTGTCGTTCAATGCAACCGATATTGTGAACGGTAATATGCATCTTATTGACCCGATCGTAAACCTGGATTTGTCTCCGGCGGGCGTTAACATCAAGCAATTTTCTACGCGTTGGGAAGGCGGTTTACTGCGAACCAATGGCAACTGGCAGCGAAACAACCGCCGTTTACAGCTGAATGAATTTGTTGTCGCCGGGATGGAGTACACGCTCCCCAGTGACTGGCGCCAACGCTGGCAAGCGACGCTGCCATCCTGGCTGGCAGAAGTGAATGTGCGAAAATTCACGGCGAACCGCAACCTACTGATCGATATCAACCCAGACTTCCCTTTCCAGCTCACGGCGCTAGATGGCTACGGCAGTGATTTACTACTGGCTCGCAATCACCAATGGGGAGTGTGGACAGGATCGTTGAATCTTAATGCCAGCGACGCGACGTTCAATAAAGTCGATGTTCGCCGCCCTTCGATGGCGCTAGTGGCCGATGACAACCAGATAACCATTAACGAACTCAGTGCATTTACGCAAAATGGCATGCTGGATGCCAAGGCAACCATCAACCAGCAACCAGCACGCAATGTCTCCCTGTCACTGACAGGGCGCGCCGTACCGCTGGATGTTCTGACACGTTGGGGATGGCCAGAACCCGCAACCGCACCGACGGGTAACACCAATCTGCAATTGCAGTTGAATGGACGACTTGCCGCTGATACACCGCTGAAACCAACGCTAAACGGTACGCTGCAAGGCGTGGATAGCAGTGACCACTCAATCAGACAACAAATGCATCAAGGAACCGTGACGGAAAGGCAGTAACTGTTATGGTATTCAAAATACGGACGGGGGAACGGTGATGAGGCTCCTGCAAGGATGCCTCGCGCCTTGGTAGCCCCCAGTACTTCGATCCTGAAACGATCGACATTAGGGCATCCCATTAAAAATCTTTAGGATTACGATGACAAGATACGAATATCACGATGTACTAATGAGAAGAACGTCATAATAGATGGCTGTGGGTTAATCTACTTCCGATCCGCCCTTTTCCAATGGCGCATCCGGCTGAGCAGGCAACACAATATAAACGCCTTCAAATAACGCGCCTTTATTGTCATCACCAAAGAGCTCGACGTTTAACTGCACGCGAGCTTTACGTCCACGCGCAAGGCGATCCAGATCGCCACTCAGCGAGCCTAAATCAGCAATCGCGCTCGGCCGACCACTCACCGGCGCACTGTAGCGGATGTGTGCGTCTGCCAGAATAATGGTTCCACCAAGGTGCCGTTCACGCAACAACAACCAGATCAATCCCCAACCGGTGAGCGTAGCAAGAGAAAACATGCTGCCAGCAAAAAGCGTGTGGTGTGGGTTCTGATTACCCGCTTCAGGCATGGTGGTGATAAATTTTTTGCCAGTGTATTGGCTTATCCTCACCCCCATTTTTTCACTCAGAGGGATGTGCTCATACCAGGCCTGTTGCAACTGCCCGCACCAGTCAGGGCGGTGTAAAATATCATCCAGCGTCGCCACCGGTTTGATCATCAGGAAGTGACGCACAGGCGTCGTTTGTGGCGCGGTGATTTCCCCCTGATTAACAAAACCCAGCTTGGAGAAGAAATCCATGGCATCTTCACGGGCGCTACAGACTACGCGCTTGACGCTTTCCTGACGCGCGACGGACTCCAGGGTAATCGCAAGCAACGTGCCTAACCCTTTCCCCCGCAGATCGGGATGAACGGCTAAGAAACGGATCGACGCTTCATTATCTGCATTAATAGAAAGACGCCCAATCGCGACCAGCTTCCCTTGCTCATCAACCACCGTTTGGTGATGTGCCAGCGCATCATAGGCATCGCGTTCGGAGCCTAGCGGCTGGTGTAGGGGTTTACGCAGCATTTCCCAGCGAAATTGATAGTACGCATCCAGTTCTTCCGCGCTTTCAGGTACTCTCAAATGATACATAACCCTTCCTCTATACCGAGATGCCTGATTGCATCAGGATTCATAAAACCAGACAGCCAATAAACTTATACACCGAACGATAAGTTTATGTTTGTAGCCAGAACGTCACCGGGCCATCATTCACCAACGCCACTTTCATATCCGCCGCAAACTGCCCCGTTTCTGTGTGAACGCCTTGTTCACGACACTGCCCGACAAAATACTGATAGAGGCGATCGGCCTCTGAGGGATGCGCACCGCGAGAAAATCCAGGCCGCATGCCACGCTGCGTATCGGCTACCAGCGTAAACTGGGAAACCACCAGCACATTGCCGCCAGCCTGACGAACATTGAGGTTCATTTTCCCGTCATCGTCACCGAATATCCGGTAACCCAATACGCGTTCGCAAAGTCGTGTGGCTTTTTGTTCGTCATCACCTTGCTCAACGCCCAGCAATATCAGTAAACCCTTATCGATTTCCCCAATGATATTGCCTTCTACCGTAACGCTGGCGCTGGAAACCCGCTGAATTAGCGCAATCATAAAACCCAACTACTCCTGATGTTATCATTCCCAATAGGGGCTGTGTCGGCCCCAGCGATATAAATCATGCTTTGGCCGTCGTTGTCTGCATCGCGAAAAAATCCGGCACCACCTGACGATCGGTCACCAGAATGCTGTGAATGCACAGACTCTGCGCAGCATCAACATTTGCAGGGTTATCGTCAAAAAACACGGCCTGCGCAGGCATAACACCTTCCTGTGTCAGGACATAGTGGTAAATCGCCAATTCAGGCTTACGTAGCCCAATGTCTTGCGATAAATAGAGTTTGTCAGCCGCCACCTCCACTTCTGGGAATAGTGCTGGCCAGTGTGAACAATGGAGGCGATTGGTATTCGACAGAACCACCACGCGGTGTCCTTCCTGACGCAAACGCTGCATGATGTCGATAACCTCAGGACGCAGTGCGACAAAAATAGCCTGCCAGCCAGCGGTGAACTGTTCGAAACTCAGAGCAATGCCCATTTCCTGGCACAGTCTGGTGGCAAATTCCTCGTCGCTAATTTCGCCTCGCTCGTGCTGTTCAAACGTTTCGCCCATGGCAAAACGCTCTTGCAGCGTTGCGAGCGGCGCGCTGCTCAGATTACTCCAAACGCCCAATACCCTTTTGAAATCAATATCAATGACAACATTACCCAAATCAAAGATATACAGCATGGCAGCTACCTCCTGACGTAATCGTAGGATTTTCACTGTAGCGGGAAATGGCATAACTGAACAGGGAGGAAATATAAGGAAAGGTTAAAGTGGAAGAAAGCGCATAAAATTCAGGGCACCCGAAGGTGCCCTGTTGTGTGACAAGACAAATCCGTCTGAAATTAGACGTCTTTGCTGCCGCGGCTCGCGCGTTTACGATCGTTTTCGGTCAGGTGACGCTTACGAATACGAATAGACTGTGGCGTAACTTCAACCAGTTCGTCGTCATCAATGAACTCCAACGCTTGTTCCAGAGACATTTTGATCGCGGGAACCAGCGTGGTCGCTTCATCGGTACCTGATGCACGCATGTTGGTCAGTTTCTTACCGGTCAGACAGTTGACTGTCAGATCGTTAGAACGTGAGTGAATACCGATGATTTGGCCTTCATACACTTCTGCACCGTGTCCGAGGAACAGCTTACCGCGATCTTGCAGGCTGAACAGCGCAAACGCGACCGCTTTACCCTGACCGTTGGAAACCAGCACGCCGTTCTGACGCTGGCCGATTTCACCCGGACGCACGTCATCGTAGTGGCTGAACGTGGAGTACAGCAGACCGGTACCAGACGTCATTGTCATGAATTCGGTACGGAAACCGATCAGACCGCGAGCTGGGATCAGGTAATCCAGACGGATACGACCTTTACCATCTGGGATCATGTCTTTCACATCACCTTTACGCTCACCCATGGCTTGCATGACTGAACCCTGGTGCTGTTCTTCGATGTCCAGCGTCACGTTTTCAAACGGCTCTTGGTTACGGCCATCGATAACGCGGTTGATAACTTTCGGACGTGATACGGCCAGTTCAAAGCCTTCACGACGCATGTTCTCAATCAGAACAGACAGGTGCAATTCACCACGACCAGAAACGCGGAACGCATCGGCGTCTTCGGTTTCGTCAACGCGCAGGGCGACGTTGTGCACCAGTTCTTTGTTCAGACGCTCCAGAATCTGGCGCGACGTCACATACTTACCTTCTTTACCGCAGAACGGTGAGGTATTGACGTTGAAGAACATGGTAACGGTAGGCTCATCCACGCTCAGTGCTGGCAGCGCTTCGACATTCTGCGGATCACAGATGGTGTCGGAAATGTTCAGCTCGCCCAGACCAGTAATCGCGATGATATCGCCCGCTTCTGCTTCAGTCGCGTCGATACGCTCCAGACCCAGGTGAGTCAGAACTTTACCCACTTTACCGTTACGGGTTTTGCCTTCGCTATCAACAATAGTAATTTGTTGGTTAGGCTTAACTTTACCGCGCTTGATACGGCCGATACCGATGACGCCAACATAGTTGTTGTAGTCCAGCTGAGAGATCTGCATCTGGAACGGCGCATCCATCTCAACCTGAGGCGGAGAAACATGATCGACAATCGCCTGATACAGCGGAGTCATATCTTCCGCCATGTCGGTATGGTCGAGACCCGCAATACCATTCAGCGCAGAAGCATAAATGATCGGGAAATCCAGTTGCTCGTCAGTCGCATCCAGGTTCACGAACAGGTCGAATACCTGATCGACAACCCAGTCAGGACGCGCACCAGGGCGGTCAACTTTGTTGATAACCACAATAGGCTTCAGACCGTTGGCAAACGCTTTTTTGGTCACGAAACGAGTTTGCGGCATCGGGCCATCCATCGCATCAACAACCAGCAGTACCGAGTCAACCATCGACATAACACGCTCAACCTCGCCGCCGAAATCGGCGTGTCCCGGGGTATCTACGATGTTAATACGGTAGTCTTTCCAATTAATGGCGGTATTTTTTGCGAGGATAGTAATTCCACGCTCTTTCTCCAAATCGTTGGAGTCCATTACACGCTCAGTTGCTTCGACACGTTCACCGAACGTTCCGGATTGTTGCAACAGCTTGTCAACCAGGGTGGTTTTCCCATGGTCAACGTGCGCAATAATGGCGATGTTACGCAAATTTTCGATCACAGCTTTGCCTCAGGCATTTAGAAATAGCGCGCTATTGTACACGTATTAATCGAGGGACTAAACAAGATCACAAGCATCTATGATAAACAACCTAGAGCTGCCTGCTTTGTGATCCCTTTCACGGTGCAAAAGCGCTACAAGCGAACATCAATGCACTAAATAAGTGCAATAATTCACATACGAAGCACCATTTTGGTGCTTTAGACTATAATGGTGCAGTGGGTTTACGTGGGAAAGCCCCAAGGGGCAACACATTGCACGAATTTAAAAAGTTGGCACACTTTTAGCTTTAGTCTACTCACGGCAACAACATCAATCCACAACGATATTCGTTCCACGACGATAAATGACCAATCGGGAGAACCAAGTATGTCCGCAGAACATGTTTTGACGATGCTGAATGAGCACGAAGTGAAGTTTGTTGATTTACGCTTCACGGATACTAAAGGTAAAGAGCAGCACGTCACCATTCCGGCTCATCAAGTCAATGCCGACTTCTTCGAAGAAGGTAAAATGTTTGATGGTTCCTCGATTGGCGGCTGGAAAGGTATTAACGAGTCAGACATGGTTCTGATGCCTGATGCCAGCACCGCGATGATTGATCCGTTCTTCGAAGATTCCACGCTGATCATTCGTTGTGACATCCTTGAGCCAGGCACCATGCAGGGCTATGACCGCGACCCGCGCTCTATCGCGAAACGTGCGGAAGATTTCCTGCGTTCTTCTGGCATTGCCGACACCGTACTGTTCGGGCCTGAGCCAGAATTCTTCCTGTTCGATGACATCCGTTTCGGCAGCAGCACGTCCGGTTCTCACGTTGCTATCGACGACATCGAAGCTTACTGGAACTCCGGTAAAGCATACGAAGGCGGTAACAAAGGTCACCGTCCTGGCCTGAAAGGCGGCTACTTCCCAGTTCCACCAGTCGATTCATCACAGGACATCCGTTCTGCTATGTGTCTGACCATGGAGCAAATGGGTCTGGTTGTTGAAGCTCACCACCACGAAGTGGCTACCGCTGGTCAGAACGAAGTGGCCACCCGCTTCAACACCATGACCAAAAAAGCGGACGAAATTCAGATCTACAAATATGTTGTGCATAACGTGGCTCACGCCTACGGCAAAACCGCGACCTTCATGCCAAAACCCATGTTCGGTGATAACGGTTCAGGTATGCACTGCCATATGTCCCTGTCTAAAGACGGTACTAACCTGTTCGCTGGCGACAAATACGGCGGCCTGTCTGAACTGGCTCTGTTCTACATCGGCGGTGTTATCAAGCACGCTAAAGCCATCAATGCTCTGGCGAACCCAACCACCAACTCCTACAAGCGCCTGGTCCCGGGCTATGAAGCTCCAGTTATGCTGGCTTATTCTGCCCGTAACCGTTCTGCTTCAATCCGTATCCCAGTGGTTGCTAGCCCGAAAGCGCGTCGCATCGAAGCGCGCTTCCCTGACCCAGCAGCTAACCCGTACCTGTGCTTCGCTGCACTGCTGATGGCTGGCCTTGACGGCATCATCAACAAAATCCACCCTGGCGATGCCATGGACAAAAACCTGTACGACCTGCCGCCAGAAGAAGAAGCAGAAATTCCAAAAGTTGCAGGTTCTCTGGACGAAGCTCTGGCTGCATTGAACGAAGACCGCGAATTCCTGACCCGTGGTGGCGTGTTCACTGACGACGCTATCGAAGCGTATATCGAACTGCGCAAATCTGAGATTGACCGCGTTCGTATGACGCCGCACCCAGTTGAGTTCGAACTGTACTACAGCGTTTAATTTACGACTTAGGCATGGTTGGGTGTGCTGATACTCAACCATGACCGATAAACAACAGAATATTAAGAAGTTTGTTTTTGTTGCCGTGGAAACGCTTCAGCCCATCTTCGGATGGGCTTTTTTCACCACCGGCATTGGCCGTTGCGACGTAACATCCATCATCCACACTACAATGCACCGTGACGGTGCGGGAGTCTGCGTTATGGCAACAGGCACGCTGCCCGATGCTGGGCAGATCCTAAATTCCCTGATAAATAGCATCTTATTGCTGGATAACGATCTGGCGATTCACTATTCCAACCCGGCAGCACAGCAATTACTGGCACAAAGCTCGCGTAAATTATCCGGCACACCGCTGCCGGATTTGCTGGGATATTTTTCTCTGAACATCGATCTACTGCGTGAAAGTCTGGATTCAGGGCAAGGTTTTACGGATAACGAAGTCACCCTCGTCGTGGATGGCAAAGCGCACATCATGTCGCTCACCGCTCAGCGGGTACAAAACGATTTTATCTTACTGGAAATGGCGCCGATGGATAATCAGCGCCGTCTCAGTCAGGAACAACTTCAACATGCACAACAGCAGGCCGCTCGTGATTTGGTCCGAGGCCTAGCGCATGAGATAAAGAATCCGCTTGGCGGATTGCGCGGAGCCGCGCAGCTGCTTGCCAAGGCGCTGCCCGACCCAGCATTGACGGAATACACCAAGGTCATTATTGAACAGGCGGATCGCCTGCGTAATCTGGTTGATCGTCTACTTGGGCCACAGCAGCCCGGCCTGCACGTCACCCAAAGCATCCATCAGGTTGCCGAACGCGTGTGTCAACTTGTTTCGCTGGAAAAGCCAGATAACGTGACGCTGATAAAAGATTATGATCCCAGCCTGCCAGAATTAATTCACGACCCTGATCAGATTGAACAGGTACTGCTGAACATTACCCGCAATGCGCTACAGGCGCTGGGTGAGGAAGGCGGGACGATTACAATACGTACCCGCACGGCTTTTCAGCTTACCTTGCACGGCGTGCGCTATCGCCTTGCCGCCCGTATTGACGTGGAAGATGACGGCCCCGGCGTCCCCGCTCAACTACAGGACACCCTGTTTTACCCGATGGTGAGCGGACGCGAAGGGGGCACTGGTTTAGGGCTTTCCATTGCCCGCAGTCTTATCGACCAGCACTCGGGTAAAATTGAATTTAACAGTTGGCCAGGACACACCGAATTCTCGGTTTACCTGCCCATTCGCCAGTGAGGTTCACAATGCAACGAGGGATAGTCTGGATTGTCGATGACGATAGCTCCATCCGTTGGGTGCTTGAGCGCGCGCTTGCTGGTGCGGGTTTAACCTGCGCAACGTTCGAGAACGGGAATCAGGTATTGCATGCGTTAGCGACACAAACGCCTGACGTTCTGCTGTCCGACATCCGCATGCCAGGAATGGATGGATTAGCGCTCTTACAGCAAATCAAGCAGCGCCACCCGATGCTCCCGGTCATCATTATGACGGCACATTCTGATTTGGATGCCGCTGTTAGCGCTTACCAACAGGGTGCGTTCGATTATTTGCCGAAACCGTTCGATATTGATGAGGCGGTTGCGCTAGTCGAACGCGCAATCAGCCATTATCTGGAGCAGCAGCAACCGGTACGTAACCAGCCGATTAATGGCCCGACAACGGATATTATCGGTGAAGCGCCAGCAATGCAGGATGTCTTTCGCATTATCGGTCGTCTATCTCGTTCGTCGATCAGCGTACTGATCAATGGCGAATCGGGAACCGGTAAAGAGCTGGTAGCACATGCTCTGCATCGCCATAGCCCGCGCACCAAAGCCCCTTTTATCGCGCTGAATATGGCCGCGATCCCTAAAGACCTGATAGAATCCGAGCTGTTCGGCCATGAAAAAGGCGCATTTACGGGTGCAAACCAGATCCGTCAGGGCCGCTTTGAGCAGGCTGATGGGGGTACGCTGTTTCTGGATGAAATCGGCGATATGCCGCTAGACGTACAAACACGTCTGCTGCGCGTACTGGCAGATGGACAGTTTTATCGCGTTGGCGGCTATGCAGCGGTGAAAGTAGATGTTCGCATTATTGCAGCAACGCACCAAAATCTTGAGCAGCGCGTGCAGGAAGGCAAATTCCGTGATGACCTGTTTCACCGCCTGAATGTGATCCGCGTTCATCTGCCACCATTGCGTGAGCGTCGGGAAGACATCCCCCGTCTGGCGCGTTATTTCTTGCAGGCCACGGCCAAAGAACTGGGCGTCGAGCCGAAGAATTTGCATCCAGAAGCAGAAACGGCATTAACCCGTTTACCGTGGCCTGGCAACGTGCGCCAATTGGAGAATACCTGCCGCTGGCTGACGGTTATGGCCGCCGGTCAGGAAGTATTGATCCAAGATCTGCCGCCTGAACTGTTCGAGACCACTGCGCCTGATTCTACCGTGCATATTCTGCCAGACAGTTGGGCCACGCTGTTGGCACAATGGGCCGATCGCGCACTGCGTTCCGGTCATCAAAACCTGTTGGCAGAAGCACAGCCAGAAATGGAAAGGACGTTGCTGACAACGGCACTGCGGCATACTCAGGGACATAAACAGGAAGCGGCAAGATTGCTGGGATGGGGCAGAAATACCCTGACGCGTAAATTAAAAGAGCTGGGAATGGAGTAGCGGGATTGTTTTTTTATTGCTCAATTGTTAACAAGCAATTTGGTGATAAAAAATACAATCTGGCGCACGAAATTGTCACTAATTTGTCCTTTACTTGCCTTGAGTCCGCAGTATGATCGTGTCGCTGATTCGGGAGGAATACCATGCTGGGCTCATTGATTTCTGCGGCAACACTTTCCGTTGCAACACACGGCGCTGAAATTGGCTCTGCGGCAAGCCATTCGCCGCAGGCTGCTATTGCCGCCGTTTTGTGTGCCGCACTGATTAACTTCTTTAGTTGATCATAAAAAACTCGAGAACAGCCAGTCGATGCTAACATCGACTGGCTGTTTTTTTGGTTAAATCACGCGGGAAAATTGCTGTGTTCTGAGCTTGTTACGTAGATAGACATCAAAGCACATACAGATATTGCGGATCAGCAAACGTCCTTTCGGCGTCACTACCAGCCCGTCTTCCTGACTATCGACCAGCCCATCGGCCACCAGCGGTGCCAGCAAGGCTAAATCTTGCTCAAAGTAGGTTTTAAAATCGATAGCGTATTCCGCTTCAATCGGCGCATAGCTGAGTTGGAAATTACAGATCAGCGTCTTAATCACATCGCGGCGAAGGCAGTCGTCACGTGTCAATTGCAGCCCACGCCACAAGCCATTTCCTTTGTCTTTGACCTGCGCATAATACTGCTTCAGCTCTTTCTGGTTCTGGGCATAGCTATCACCGATCATACTAATCGCCGAAACCCCCATCCCAAGCAGATCGCTATCGCCCTGTGTCGTATAGCCCTGAAAATTGCGATGCAACTTCCCTTCTCGCTGCGCCACCGCCAGCTCATCGTCTGGGCGCGCAAAGTGATCCATACCGATAAACTGATAGCCCGACTGCGTCAGCGATCCAATCGTCTGTTGCAGAATATCCAGCTTTTGTTCCGCGCTCGGTAAATCGGCTTCTTTAATCTTGCGCTGTGCCGCGAACAGGCTGGGTAAATGCGCATAGTTAAAGACGCTAAGCCGGTGAGGGTTTAATTCCGCAACGCGCTGTAGCGTAAAGGCGAAGCTTTCCGGCGTTTGTTTCGGTAGGCCGTAAATCAAATCAATATTGGTTGAGGTGAAGCCTAGCGCTTTTGCCCGCTCAATAAGAGCAAAAATAAAGTCTTCATCCTGCTCACGATTAACCAGTTTCTGAACGTCTTTATTAAAATCCTGCACGCCCATGCTAAGGCGGTTGAACCCTTCAGCCCGCAGATGATCGAGGACGTCCAGCTCAATTTCCCGCGGATCGACTTCAAGCGACAGCTCAGCCTGATCGGAAAAAGAGAACAGCTCGCGCAGCAGCGACATCAGCCGACTGATTTGTACTTTATTCAGGTAGGTTGGCGTACCGCCGCCCCAATGCAGTTGCGTCACCGTTCGTCCGACGAATAGCGGCGCGCGCTGGCGAATTTCCAACTCCAGCACATCAAGGTATTCATCCGCTTTATGCTGCTGACGCGTAACCAGCTTATTACAACCGCAGAAATAGCACAGCCGATGGCAAAAAGGGATGTGGATATACAGCGACAGCGGTCGCTGCGGATAACGGGCGATAGCCTGCTGAAACGCAGGCTCATCGTAAGCTTCACTGAATTCTAACGCTGTGGGATAAGACGTATAACGCGGCCCAGAATAGTTATATTTTTGAATCAGGGCCAGATCCCAGTCAACGGACGGTATCGACATATTCGCTCACTCCTTCCAGTTTTTACTCGGTGGGTTATCCTTACCCTCCTTCAGATCACCAAAAAACGGCGCTCAAAAACGTTTCCTACGTTTTGCTACTCGTCTCATCCCTGAGACACGCCCGTTAAGCAGGGCGCGATGCAACCGATGCTTACGCTTCGACAAGAGCCATAGTTTACTGAACAGACAGAGCAGATAAAACGCGACCAGCAATATCAGGAACAGAAACAGCCATTTCATTGATTAGAACGCGTCTTTCGGGTTATTACGTTTTAAAAGCTGCAACATGTCTTCCTGTTGCTCTTCTTCGTCATCATCATCACCCAGCTCGATTCCAAGCTCTTCCATCAGGATATCGATACGATCCAGCGTTTCATCAACCCATGACTGATCTTTGGCGCTCAGCGTTTCACCGCTATCCAGACGATCCAACAAGGCATCCAGACGCGTATCGTTTTCTAACATTTCCAGCTCTTCTTCTGGAGACATTGCTGGCTTGGCAGCAACGACTTTCTCCACGGGCTCAGAAGGCTTTGACTTAGGCTTCGGTTTAGCGATAGCGCTATCCAACACGCCAAGCTGTACAGGTTTTTTGCTACCAATACGCGGATCGGCGGCTTTACGCTGACCAGAACGCTGATCGGCGGACGCTTTTTCCTGAGTTCGGCTGCCTGACACGTGACCACGATGCTTTTTATCTTTTTTCCGCTCACGCGCTTCGCGCTCTAATTCTTCGCGGGTCTTTCTTTTTACTTTGGGCTTTTCTGCCTTATCGGCAGCCCCTTTGACAGGTCGGTTCATAATGTTGTTCTCAGGTACACAGATATAAGGGAAGTGCGGCGGAATCTAGCAGAAAGCCCGATAATAAAAAAGCGCCCACATCAGACGAGTGAGCTTTTCTTTTCATATCAGTCTGCTGCATTTTAAGGCAGATAAAACCGCCTTTATTGTCAGTTACAGGTATAATCCCCAACCAGACAGAGATCCAGACAGAGATAACGATCGTGACCCAGCAATATAACTACCACATGACGCGTTTTATCATCAGCGCCCCGGATATTCACCACCTGGCAACAGATAGCGGTATTGAAGTGGCCTTTGCTGGGCGTTCTAACGCCGGAAAATCCAGCGCGCTGAATACGCTGACCAACCAGAAAAACCTGGCACGAACCAGTAAAACACCGGGCCGAACTCAGTTGATTAACCTGTTCCAGGTGGCCGACGGCGTGCGTTTAGTCGATCTCCCTGGCTATGGTTATGCCGAAGTGCCAGAGCAAATGAAGATCAAATGGCAACGTGCGCTCGGTGAATACCTGCAAAAGCGTAACAGCCTAAAGGGTCTGGTTGTACTGATGGATATTCGTCATCCTCTGAAAGATCTCGATCAGCAAATGATTCAGTGGGCAGTCGATGTCGAGCTTCCGGTCTTAGTTCTGCTGACCAAAGCCGATAAGCTGGCTTCAGGTGCACGTAAGACACAGTTGCATAGGGTTCGCGAGGCTGTTGTACCATTTATGGGTGATATTCAAGTCGAGGCATTTTCGTCACTGAAAAAACTCGGCGTCGATAAACTACAGCAGAAATTGGACAACTGGTTCAGCACGCTGCCACACGCTGAAGAAGAACAAGAAGCAGAATAACCCTTTTGCGTGGTGCAGAGTATCATTTCATTACTCGCATCACGCCCTTACTTTCCGCGATAATCACCGACCAGAGACGTTTTTCTCACACTCGAACAACGCAAACGCATTGCAGCCTGTCACACAGCTACCGGCGTTTTGAGGGTAAAAATCCTGGATAAAGCCCATAAAAAACGCCCCGCTCAAAACTGAGCGGGGCGGCTAATATTCAGCCAAATCCGATTACGTGAAGTAAAAGGTCTGAAAGATAGAACATCTTACCTCTGTACCCTACGTCTTTAACTCTACCCTATTTTTTCACGGGAACAAAGGCTTTTTTGTTGTTTACTTTCATAGAAAATGGTTATCGATTACACAAAGTTAAACCAGGTCACACAATACTGTTATTTAATTACAAAAATAGCACAAAAATCGGCCATTAATGTGCTTGATCCCAATTCATGCCTGTACCGATATCTACCTGCAACGGTACATTCAATTGCATACAACCTTCCATTAATAGCTTGATTTTACTAATGGATTCTTCAATAACCGAATCGTGAATCTCGAAAACCAGCTCATCGTGAACCTGCATGATCATCTTCACCTGCGGCATGTCTTTCTGTAGCCAGTCGTCAATCGCGATCATCGCTTTCTTGATAATATCAGCAGCTGTTCCCTGCATCGGGGCGTTAATCGCCGCACGCTCCGCACCTTTACGCGCCATAGCATTGCGAGAATGGATATCAGGCAGATAGAGACGGCGGCCATCTAATGTGGACACATAACCATGCTCAGCGGCCTGTTGGCGCGTCCGCTCCATGTAATCCTGCACACCGGGATAACGCTCAAAATACAGATTCATGTATTTCTGCGATTCGCTACGTGGAATATTCAGTTGGCGTGACAAACCAAACGCACTCATACCGTAGATCAAACCGAAGTTGATCGCTTTCGCACTGCGACGCTGTTCTGATGTCACCTTATCCAGCGCGGTGCCAAACACTTCTGACGCCGTTGCCCGGTGGATATCCAACCCGTTCGCGAATGCATTCAACAGCCCTTTATCACCCGATAAATGCGCCATGATACGCAGTTCAATTTGCGAGTAGTCAGCGGCAACAATGCTGTAGCCCTTCGGTGCAATGAATGCCTGACGAATACGGCGTCCTTCGTCATTACGCACTGGGATATTTTGCAGGTTAGGATCGCTGGAAGACAAACGCCCGGTCGCAGTAACAGCCTGATGATAAGACGTATGCACGCGCTTCGTCGCCGGATTGATCATCAGCGGCAGCTTATCGGTGTATGTGGATTTCAGCTTGGCCAAGCCCCGATATTCGAGGATCAGCTTCGGCAAAGGGTAATCTAGTGCCAGTTCGGCCAGCACTTCCTCATTGGTTGATGGCGCGCCTTTTGGCGTTTTCTTCAGAATCGGCAGCTTTTGCTTTTCATACAAAATACCCTGTAGCTGCTTGGTCGATGAGAGATTGAATTCTTCACCCGCCAGCTCATACGCTTGTGTTTCCAGCTCCGCCAAACGAGTCGTTAGCTCTTTTGAGTGTTCCGCCAGAATCGCGGGATCGATTAGCACGCCCGTACGCTCGATGCGGGATAAAACTGGCACCAGCGGCATATCAATAGTCTGGAAGACCTGACACAGATCGGCATGTGGCTGGAGTTTCCCCCAGAGCTTCTGGTGCAGATGCAGCGTAACGTCCGCATCCTCAGCCGCATACGGCCCAGCCTGTTCCAGCGCGATCTGATTAAACGTCAGCTGATTTTTGCCTTTACCCGCGATCTCTTCAAAGGTAATGGTTTTGTGCTTCAGATAACGCTCGGCCAAACTATCCATATCGTGGCGACCCGCCACGCTGTCGAGCACATAGGATTCCAGCATGGTATCAAACGCGATGCCGCGTAAATCGATGTCATACCGCTGCATCACGCCTTTATCAAACTTGAGATTCTGACCAATCTTAAGCAGATTTTCATCTTCCAGCAGCGGTTTGAACAAGGCCAATACCGTGGCACGATCCAACTGCTCCGGCGCATCCAGATAGTCATGCGCCAGCGGCAAATAAGCCGCTTCACCGGGCTTAATAGCAAATGACAAACCAATCAGATTAGCAGTGAGTGTATCCAGCCCGTCGGTTTCCGTATCAAAAGCGAAAACCTCAGCCTGTTTTAAACGCTCAACCCAATCGAGCAGCGTTTTCTCATCAAGAATCGTGACGTAACCGTCAGCAGAAAGCGTAGGCGCATTATCTTCTTCAGCAACTTGCTCAACCACCGAGTTACTCACCGCCTGAACAGGTGGGCTGCTCTTTTTACCCTGCATCCAGGTACCTGATTCAATATCTGATAACCAGCGTTTAAATTCATAACGGGAAAAGAGGCGATGCAGTTCATCCACATCCAGCTCGTTAACGGTAAGCTGATCGCAGCTAAGTTCCAGCTCAACATCCGTTTTAATGGTGGCAAGCTGATAAGAGAGGTAAGCCACTTCTTTATGTTGTTCCAGCTTCGGCGCCATGGTTTTCGCACCGCGAAAAGAAAGCTCAGCAATTTTATCAAGATTGGCATACAGCGAATCTAACCCGCCAAGCCCTTGCAATAGCGCCTGAGCCGTTTTTTCACCCACACCAGGCACACCGGGAATGTTATCCGATGCATCTCCCATCAACGCGAGGAAATCGATAATCAGCTCAGGGGGAATACCGTATTTATCACACACTTCCTGTGGGCCAAGAATGGTGTTGTTCATGGTATTAATGAGCGTGACGCTCGGCGTCACCAGCTGTGCCATATCTTTATCGCCGGTACTAATCAGCACCGACTTACCCGCTTTTTCCGCCTGCACCGCAAGTGTACCGATGACATCGTCCGCTTCTACACCGGAAACTGCCAGAAGCGGCAACCCCATTGCTTTCACCATATTATGCAGAGGCTCTATCTGTTCACGTAGATCCTCAGGCATAGGTGGGCGGTGAGCTTTATAATTTTCGAACAACTCGTCGCGAAACGTTTTCCCTTTCGCATCAAAAACAATGGCAACGTGGCTGGGGCTATATTGCAACAGCAAACTGCGTAGCATATTCAGTACGCCATACATTGCACCGGTTGCTTCTCCCGCGCTGTTCGTTAACGGTGGAAAAGCGTGATACGCACGATACAAATAGGATGAACCATCTACCAGTATTAAAGGGTTTTCTGCAATCTGAGCCATAACCTGCCGTGATCGTTGTTAGTCTGTCATAGCGCTAAGCATGCCATAGGTCAGAGAAAGAGACGATCCTTAACGTAAGATATCGGTTGATTTTGCATGGAGCCTCGCAAGATTTTCCTGTGGATAACTTTGTGAATAGTTTTATTCACGTAATTATTAATTACTCCTTTTATCTAATAGAGTTATTTTATATTAATAAAATTCATAATGTTATAATATAATTTGTTTGTTTTTTATGCATGGCAAACTGTCATCCAATTTGTGGATATAAAAAAAAGATAAATAGATATTGTGAGCTGTGAGATATAAAAGAGTGAACGGCTTGAAGTATAGCGGGTATAAGGCCATGCGGTTAGCCCGCATGGCCTATTACGTGATTACTTTTTAGTAATGAGGAAATTCACCACATCAGCATACTGTTTTACGTAAGCGTCCATAGAGCTGGTATCGAGACCATCGTTCTTGATCATATATTTACCATTAACGAACATGGCTGGAACACCACGTAATTGCAAATCTGCCGCCGCTTTTTCTTGCTGGGCAACCAGAGATTTCACAACAAAACTATTCAGAGCACCATCAAACTCTTCCGCACTCACACCCGCTTTTACAAAGACGGTGCGAATATCTTCCGGTTTTTGTAAGGTCTGCGTTTTCTGAACGGCATCAAACATCAGCGGGGTAATTTTATCTTCCACACCCAGCGCCATGGCCACAGCCCAAGCCTGCGTCAGGTTTTTACCCAATGTGCCCAAGAAGTCCACGTGATAACGCGTCATCTTTGTACCCTCTGGCAACGCTTTTTTTACTGCATCAGGAACGTGATAAACCTGTTCAAATTGATAGCAGTGGGGACAATAGAATGAGAAGAACTCGAGAACCTGAGGCTCTTGCGTTGCAGGTTTATCTAATTCTACATATTGCTTACCGTCAGAAAACTCTGCAGCAGAGGCACTAAATGCCAGAACGGCACCAATCAGCGCAAGCCATAATCTTTTCATAAAGTTAACTCTCTCCATTTAATTTCAGTACATTGGCATCAGCTGTAGAGGAGGCTCCTGCAACAGCTGAGTTTGCCCAATAAATATTGCCGTTTGCTTCAACCAGAAATCAGCATCCGTCATCCAAGGGAAACTTTTCGGAAAAGCAGGATCTTCCCAACGACGCGCAACCCAAGCCAGATAATAAACCTGTCGCATCGCGCGAAGAGGCTCAATCAACGTCAGTTCTTTCTCCTGAAAATCCGAAAATTCGCTATAAGCGTCTAATAAGATATCCAATTGAATACGTTGTTCACGGCGGTCACCATGCAACAGCATCCATAAATCTTGTATTGCCGGGCCATTGCGAGCATCATCCAAATCCACAAATAGCGGGCCATCACGCCACAAAATATTTCCAGGGTGACAATCCCCATGCAGACGCAATGGACGCCAGTCGCTGTGCCAATAAGTTTCAACTGTATCAATCAGTTGACGGGTTGCCTGTAAAAAATTATGTCGATGTATTTTTGGTATTAGCGGACACGTTTCCAGCAGCCGATAAGGTTCATGCAAATATTCATTTACCCCAATCGTTGGTCGCTCGGTGAATAACGATTTCTGCCCCGTCTGGTGAATTCGTCCGAGAAAACGGCCGACCCATTCGAGCTGCTCTTCATTATCCATCTCATACTGCCGGCCCCCCATACTAGGGAATACGGCAAAATGAAATCCTTCATAGACATTCAACGTCTGCCCATTAAGAAAAACAGGCGCGACGATAGGAACGTCATCTTCTGCCAGTTGTTGGGCAAACGTGTGTTCTTCCACAATTTGCGCCGCGCTCCACCGTTCCGGGCGATAAAATTTCACGACGAATCGCTTACGATCTTCATCAACGAATTGATACACCCGGTTTTCATAGCTGTTTAATGCTGTCAAACCGGAATCAACGCGCAGCCCGACATCCAACAAGGCATCCACGATCAAATCTGGGAACAGTGTCTGGAAATTAAATACTGAACTATTCATCGAGGCCACAAATGGCCAGAGGCGGCATAAGATATACGCGTAAAATAGTTAGCATCATGAACGTGTTATTTCTTTTCACTAGTCTTTAATAACCCCACGGGCACGCAGCAAAGCTGTTTTGAAATCTTCCTCATAGTCTTTCTTTAGACCGGGAATGACTTGTTTTTTATCTGCATCACGCATTTTCAGATGGTAAATAAGGATATCATCAGTTAGTTCGTTTAACTGCCCCTCAAACCCCGCCTCCTGTGCAAGGTTTTGTAAAAATTGTACCAGGTTTAAATCAGGCTCTTTTTGCCAGGCTGGATGCAGCAGCTCTATCAGCTCATTAACACGGTGACATTTCATTTTTTTCTCCTTAAAAACGGTTTGTACTCAATAAATTTCAAGAAGTAGAAAACAACTTGAGTGATGCTGAATATATAACGATAAAAATAACAGCCTTGTGCACATGAGGAAAGAACTTGGTCTTCTGTGAAAGTTTTCAGAGAATAATGTATGGTTTCTCCCTCACGCGCTTTCGTATGAAGAAAAGTGGGCATAGATAATTGGGTAGTGAAATGATTACAGGCGTTATTCTCGCGGGCGGACGTGCAACGCGCATGGGCGGGCATGATAAAGGTCTGATAGCACTAAACGGTGTACCGCTATATCTACACGCTCTGTCTCGGCTTAAAACACAGGTTGACGAGATCATCATCAGCGCTAATCGTAATCAGGATGTGTATGCACAAAGCGGGTGTCGGATTATTGGTGACTTTGATGCAACCTTTCCAGGCCCGCTTGCTGGCATCCTGAGTGGATTACACGCATCTACGTCCGAATGGGTTGTATTCGTTCCTTGTGATGTTCCGGCCTTCCCCATCGACTTGGTACACCGCTTATGGCAAGCACGCGGGGGGGCAAATGCGATTTATGCCACAGACGGAGAACGACCACATCCCACATTACTCTTAATCAATAAAAACCTTATTGAATCACTAGAGACCTATCTGCATCTCGGAAACCGTAAGCTGATGCTATTTATGGAACAGGTTGGAGCAAACGCCGTTTCATTTAGCGATCAGCCTGAAGCTTTTCGCAATATGAATTCGCCTGAAGATTTATCCAATTGGGAGGAGCAACACCGTGAATCCTAATAGTGTACCTTTGCTCGCAATTGTTGCTTACAGCGGTACAGGTAAAACAACATTACTCAAACGCGTCATCCCTCTGCTAACTAATCATGGCGTTCGGGTCGGATTAATTAAACATACACATCATCAGATGGATATTGATACGCCAGGTAAAGATAGCTATGAGCTCCGTAAGGCAGGCGCAGCACAAACGATAGTTGCCAGCAGCCAAAGATGGGCGCTGATGACGGAGACTCCTGATCAGGAAGAACCAAATATTTACGATCTAGCTGGGAAAATGGATGCATCAACTCTCGACCTGGTGCTGGTTGAGGGTTTTAAACACGAGAAGATCGCTAAAATAGCCTTGTTTCGCCAATCATTGGATAAGGAATTAAGTGATTTGATCGATGAATATGTCATCGCGATTGCAGCGGATACAGAGATAAACACCCGACTTCCGGTGCTTGATATCAATCAACCAGAGCAGGTTGCTACCTTTATCCACCAATGGCTCAAAAATAACAGTCTTTAGTTCAGAGCAGATCGCCATTCACACGAAGCCATTAGGTAATATCTGGTAGAAAGTGGACTTCTGAACCCAAATACCAAGCTATCCATGCCTCATATTCATTATGCAGACTGCGGGATCTCGTAAAAATGTTCACAACGCACGCATAGCAAAAAGCCCCTGTCTTTCGACAGGGGCTTTCCACGTGTTTGATGCCTGGCAGTTCCCTACTCTCACATGGGGAGACCCCACACTACCATCGGCGCTACGGCGTTTCACTGCTGAGTTCGGCATGGGGTCAGGTGGGACCACCGCGCTATCGCCGCCAGGCAAATTCTGTTTCATTCCAACCGTTATGCTTCGCTCTCGCTCTCGCACAACCATCAGAACCAATACTAAAACAAGCTAAATATCAAAACATGTCTCTATGAGTCATCATCACTCAAAACACCTTCGGTGTTGTAAGGTTAAGCCTCTCGGGTCATTAGTACTGGTTAGCTCAACGTATCGCTACGCTTACACACCCAGCCTATCTACGTCGTCGTCTTCAACGGCCCTTCAGGGGCATCAAGTGCCCAGGGAAGACTCATCTCGAGGCAAGTTTCCCGCTTAGATGCTTTCAGCGGTTATCTCTTCCGCACTTAGCTACCGGGCAATGCAATTGGCATCACAACCCGTACACCAGTGGTGCGTTCACTCCGGTCCTCTCGTACTAGGAGCAACCCCTCTCAATCTTCCAACGCCCACGGCAGATAGGGACCGAACTGTCTCACGACGTTCTAAACCCAGCTCGCGTACCACTTTAAATGGCGAACAGCCATACCCTTGGGACCTACTTCAGCCCCAGGATGTGATGAGCCGACATCGAGGTGCCAAACACCGCCGTCGATATGAACTCTTGGGCGGTATCAGCCTGTTATCCCCGGAGTACCTTTTATCCGTTGAGCGATGGCCCTTCCATTCAGAACCACCGGATCACTAAGACCTGCTTTCGCACCTGCTCGAGCTGTCACTCTCGCAGTCAAGCTAGCTTATGCCTTTGCACTAACCTCCTGATGTCCGACCAGGATTAGCTAACCTTCGTGCTCCTCCGTTACGCTTTGGGAGGAGACCGCCCCAGTCAAACTACCCACCAGACACTGTCCGCAACCCCGATTAGGGGCCCACGTTAGAACATCAAACATTAAAGGGTGGTATTTCAAGGTCGGCTCCATGCAGACTGGCGTCCACACTTCAAAGCCTCCCACCTATCCTACACATCAAGGCTCAAGGTTCAGTGTCAAGCTATAGTAAAGGTTCACGGGGTCTTTCCGTCTTGCCGCGGGTACACTGCATCTTCACAGCGAGTTCAATTTCACTGAGTCTCGGGTGGAGACAGCCTGGCCATCATTACGCCATTCGTGCAGGTCGGAACTTACCCGACAAGGAATTTCGCTACCTTAGGACCGTTATAGTTACGGCCGCCGTTTACCGGGGCTTCGATCAAGAGCTTCGCCTTGCGGCTGACCCCATCAATTAACCTTCCGGCACCGGGCAGGCGTCACACCGTATACGTCCACTTTCGTGTTTGCACAGTGCTGTGTTTTTATTAAACAGTTGCAGCCAGCTGGTATCTGCGACTGGCTTCAGCTCCGTCCGCAAGGGACTTCACCTACGCGCCAGCGTGCCTTCTCCCGAAGTTACGGCACCATTTTGCCTAGTTCCTTCACCCGAGTTCTCTCAAGCGCCTGAGTATTCTCTACCTGACCACCTGTGTCGGTTTGGGGTACGATTTGATGTTACCTGGAGCTTAGAGGCTTTTCCTGGAAGCGTAGCATTGGTTACTTCATCACCGTAGTGACTCGTCATCACGCCTCAGTGTTAACGATGACCCGGATTTACCTAAGTCACCCACCTTCACGCTTAAACCGGGACAACCGTCGCCCGGATAACCTAGCTTTCTCCGTCCCCCCTTCGCAGTAACACCCAGTACAGGAATATTAACCTGTTTCCCATCGACTACGCTTTTCAGCCTCGCCTTAGGGGTCGACTCACCCTGCCCCGATTAACGTTGGACAGGAACCCTTGGTCTTCCGGCGTGCGGGTTTTTCACCCGCATTATCGTTACTTATGTCAGCATTCGCACTTCTGATACCTCCAGCAACCCTCACAGGTCACCTTCGACGGCTTACAGAACGCTCCCCTACCCAACAACACCTAAGTGTCGCTGCCGCAGCTTCGGTGCATGGTTTAGCCCCGTTACATCTTCCGCGCAGGCCGACTCGACCAGTGAGCTATTACGCTTTCTTTAAATGATGGCTGCTTCTAAGCCAACATCCTGGCTGTCTGTGCCTTCCCACATCGTTTCCCACTTAACCATGACTTTGGGACCTTAGCTGGCGGTCTGGGTTGTTTCCCTCTTCACGACGAACGTTAGCACCCGCCGTGTGTCTCCCGTGATAACATTCTTCGGTATTCGTAGTTTGCATCGGGTTGGTAAGTCGGGATGACCCCCTAGCCGAAACAGTGCTCTACCCCCGAAGATGAGTTCACGAGGCGCTACCTAAATAGCTTTCGGGGAGAACCAGCTATCTCCCGGTTTGATTGGCCTTTCACCCCCAGCCACAAGTCATCCGCTAATTTTTCAACATTAGTCGGTTCGGTCCTCCAGTTAGTGTTACCCAACCTTCAACCTGCCCATGGCTAGATCACCGGGTTTCGGGTCTATACCCTGCAACTTAACGCCCAGTTAAGACTCGGTTTCCCTGCGGCTCCCCTATTCGGTTAACCTTGCTACAGAATATAAGTCGCTGACCCATTATACAAAAGGTACGCAGTCACCTAACGAGTAGGCTCCCACTGCTTGTACGTACACGGTTTCAGGTTCTATTTCACTCCCCTCGCCGGGGTTCTTTTCGCCTTTCCCTCACGGTACTGGTTCACTATCGGTCAGTCAGGAGTATTTAGCCTTGGAGGATGGTCCCCCCATATTCAGACAGGATGTCACGTGTCCCGCCCTACTCATCGAACTCACAACTTGTGCATTTTTGTGTACGGGACTATCACCCTTTACTGTGCGACTTTCCAGACGCTTCCACTAACACACAAACTGATTCTGGTTCTGGGCTCCTCCCCGTTCGCTCGCCGCTACTGAGGGAATCTCGGTTGATTTCTTTTCCTCGGGGTACTGAGATGTTTCAGTTCCCCCGGTTCGCCTCATTAACCTATGTATTCAGTTAATGATAGTGTGTCGAAACACACTGGGTTTCCCCATTCGGGTATCGTCGGGTATTACGCTTCATATCAGCTTACCGACGCTTATCGCAGATTAGCACGCCCTTCATCGCCTCTGACTGCCTAGGCATCCACCGTGTACGCTTAGTCGCTTAACCTCACAACCCGAAGGTGTCTTTGAGTAATCAAAGTCACATATCGCGCTGCGATTATTTGAGAGACTCATTGACAGACTGATTCATCATTGACACCCGCAGGTATCAATGTTCATTCAGCTGTCATGTTTCAATTTTCAGCTTGTTCCAGATTGTTAAAGAGCAAAATACTTCGCAGCATACTGTTTCCAATACGCTCTGAAGTCTTTTTAATGGTGGAGCTATGCGGGATCGAACCGCAGACCTCCTGCGTGCAAGGCAGGCGCTCTCCCAGCTGAGCTATAACCCCATCTCTACTTACAGTTACCTTAGATACCACTCATGGAAGAGTTGGTAGGCCTGAGTGGACTTGAACCACCGACCTCACCCTTATCAGGGGTGCGCTCTAACCACCTGAGCTACAAGCCTATTAAGGTATTTCTGCTCGTTATTTTCATCAGACAATCTGTGTGAGCACTTCACTTAACACACATCTTCTTGGTAAGGAGGTGATCCAACCGCAGGTTCCCCTACGGTTACCTTGTTACGACTTCACCCCAGTCATGAATCACAAAGTGGTAAGCGCCCTCCCGAAGGTTAAGCTACCTACTTCTTTTGCAACCCACTCCCATGGTGTGACGGGCGGTGTGTACAAGGCCCGGGAACGTATTCACCGTAGCATTCTGATCTACGATTACTAGCGATTCCGACTTCATGGAGTCGAGTTGCAGACTCCAATCCGGACTACGACGTACTTTATGAGGTCCGCTTGCTCTCGCGAGGTCGCTTCTCTTTGTATACGCCATTGTAGCACGTGTGTAGCCCTACTCGTAAGGGCCATGATGACTTGACGTCATCCCCACCTTCCTCCGGTTTATCACCGGCAGTCTCCTTTGAGTTCCCGACCGAATCGCTGGCAACAAAGGATAAGGGTTGCGCTCGTTGCGGGACTTAACCCAACATTTCACAACACGAGCTGACGACAGCCATGCAGCACCTGTCTCACAGTTCCCTAAGGCACCAAAGCATCTCTGCTAAGTTCTGTGGATGTCAAGAGTAGGTAAGGTTCTTCGCGTTGCATCGAATTAAACCACATGCTCCACCGCTTGTGCGGGCCCCCGTCAATTCATTTGAGTTTTAACCTTGCGGCCGTACTCCCCAGGCGGTCGATTTAACGCGTTAGCTCCGGAAGCCACACCTCAAGGGCACAACCTCCAAATCGACATCGTTTACAGCGTGGACTACCAGGGTATCTAATCCTGTTTGCTCCCCACGCTTTCGCACCTGAGCGTCAGTCTTTGTCCAGGGGGCCGCCTTCGCCACCGGTATTCCTCCAGATCTCTACGCATTTCACCGCTACACCTGGAATTCTACCCCCCTCTACAAGACTCTAGCCTGTCAGTTTTGAATGCAGTTCCCAGGTTAAGCCCGGGGATTTCACATCCAACTTAACAGACCGCCTGCGTGCGCTTTACGCCCAGTCATTCCGATTAACGCTTGCACCCTCCGTATTACCGCGGCTGCTGGCACGGAGTTAGCCGGTGCTTCTTCTGCGAGTAACGTCAATCGATAAGGTTATTAACCTTACCGCCTTCCTCCTCGCTGAAAGTGCTTTACAACCCGAAGGCCTTCTTCACACACGCGGCATGGCTGCATCAGGCTTGCGCCCATTGTGCAATATTCCCCACTGCTGCCTCCCGTAGGAGTCTGGACCGTGTCTCAGTTCCAGTGTGGCTGGTCATCCTCTCAGACCAGCTAGGGATCGTCGCCTAGGTGAGCCATTACCTCACCTACCAGCTAATCCCATCTGGGCACATCCGATGGCAAGAGGCCCGAAGGTCCCCCTCTTTGGTCCGAAGACGTTATGCGGTATTAGCTACCGTTTCCAGTAGTTATCCCCCTCCATCAGGCAGTTTCCCAGACATTACTCACCCGTCCGCCGCTCGTCACCCGAGGAGCAAGCTCCTCTGTGCTACCGCTCGACTTGCATGTGTTAGGCCTGCCGCCAGCGTTCAATCTGAGCCATGATCAAACTCTTCAATTTAAGATTTGTTTGATTTGCTGAACTCGTCAGCGATGCTCAAAGAATTAAAACTGTTTATTCGTAATGAATTTACTGTTGTTCACTCTTCAAGACTTTTTATATCGTTAAGATACGGTCTTGTGAGTGCCCACACAGATTGTCTGATTATATTGTTAAAGAGCAGTGCCACTTCATCGGTGGCGCGGGCTGCATATACTATGCTTTTCCGCTGTAAAGTCAAGTCATTACTGACCGCCTTCGTTGAATCTTTTTTCCTGACACCGCAATCGCGTGTCGCTGTTGCCGTGTCAGTGGAGGCGCATTATAGGGACTTCTCGCACGCTGACAAGTGCTAAATGCAAAATAATTACCGAGTGAGTTTTTTTTCAGCAAAGCGCATTAAAAGACAGCGTTATGCCGGGTTTTTCAGCGTTTTCTTAGCCAAAATATTACCGAACAGACTGGCGCACCATTAATTCTGGCGTCAGCACCAACACATTGGGTTCAGTATTTGGATGTTCCAGGCGATACAGCAACGTATCAACCGCTAATTCGCCGAGTTCATCCTTTGGTTGATGAACCGTAGTGAGAGGCGGAGACATATAGCGGGCCAGTTCAATATCATCGTAACCAATAACCGCCATGTCTTGAGGGATTGAAAGCCCTGCCTGATAAAGAGCGTGGTAAACACCAACAGCCATTGCATCGTTACTGGTGAACACCGCTTCGGGCTTATCTTCCAGCGCTAACAACTGCTGCATCGCGCGGTAGCCCGTTTCAAATTCAAAATCACCAAAAATCTCATAATCAGCGGGAACAGATAGCCCCGCGAGCTGCATCGCCTGTCGATAACCTTCTAATCGGTTATAGGCTGTCGTCTTATCTTTCGGACCCGCAATGCAGGCTATCTTTTTATAACCACGAGAAATGAGGTAATTAGTCGCGATCTCGCCGCCGAGCAGAGAGTTATCTTTAATGACATCCATGACGCCTTCAAAGGGTGCCCAATCCATCATGACCATCGGTATAGAAGGATAGCGGCTCATCATTTCAGGCAAAGGGCGATGGCTTTCGGTGCACATAAGCAGTACACCGTCGACCCGCTTTTGCAGCAGCGTTTCGAGACTATGGCTCATTCTGTCGTGATCGCCCTCGGTGTTGCACAGAATCAGGCTATAGCCTCGCTCATAACAACAGCGCTCTACGCCCCGAACCACTTCGGCATAAAACGGGTTACTACTGGCCGTGAGCAACATGCCGATGGTACGGGTCTGGTTTATTTTCAGACTTCTGGCCAGCGCAGACGGCGCATAGTTGAGATCCTCAACAGCCTTCATCACCTTTTCGCGAATGCTATCACTAACAAAGCGATTGTTATTAATGACGTGAGATACGGTAGAAGTAGAAACGCCCGCCAAACGGGCGACATCTTTCATGGTGGCCAAAAATCACCCCTGAGCTTGTAAAAATGTGTCGATCTCTTCACGCCACGGGACAGAAGGTTGCGCACCTCGGCGAGTTACCGCAATAGCCGCCGCCGCATGAGCGAACGTCACAGCAGAAAACATTGGCCGGTTTTCCAGCAAGGCGGTAACCAACGCACCATTAAAGGTGTCTCCAGCGGCAATAGTATCTACCGCTTTTACGCGATACCCCGGAATACGCTGCCCTTCACCACCTTCACTCAACCATACACCACGGCTACCCAATGTGATAAGTACTGTCTCGATACCTTTATCATGCAGCACCTGTGCAGCGCGAGCCGCATCTTCTTCTGTCTCAACGGTAATTCCCGTCAGGAACTGCGCTTCGGTTTCATTCGGCGTGATCATATCGACTAGCGATAGCAGTTCATCAGGCAGTTCACGGGCAGGCGCGGGATTAAGAATCACTTTTGTTTGGTGTTCGTGCGCCAGTTTGGCGGCCGCGATGACCGTTTCCAACGGCGATTCAAGCTGCATAAGCAATGCAGAAGCATCAATAATGTGTTGCCGATGACGATGAAGATAATCAGGCGACACAGCAGCATTCGCGCCTGCATTAATCGCGATCATATTCTCAGCGTCGGCGTTAACAAAAATCAGCGCAACGCCAGTGGTTTCCCCGGAGATAGCCTCAACGGAGGAAACATCAATATTGTCCTTGGATAGCTGCTGACAAATGCGGGCGCCGATATCATCTTCTCCGACGCAGGCAATAAAGGCGATATCAGCACCACTTCGGCCAGCGGCAACGGCCTGATTAGCGCCTTTCCCGCCGAAAGCGACGCTATACTGTTCACCGATCACCGTTTCGCCCGGGCGGGGAAATTGCTCAAGATTGAGAATATGGTCAGCATTAATACTGCCCAGCACCACCAGCTTACCCGTTTTCATTATGTCGAATCCCGCTATGTTAATAATGCGCCACCACAAACGGGTGGCGCGAGCCCTGCTTTATTCTTTACTTATTTAGCGACCAGCTTCAGGTCAACCGGAATGATGGCCTGCGTTTTTTCACCTTTCAGCACTTTCGCAGCCGTTTCGATACCGATTACGCCGATCTGGTCTGGACGCTGAGCCACCGTTGCTGCCAGCTTGCCTGACTCAACGGCCTTCACGCCATCCTGAGTACCGTCAAAGCCCACAACCAGCACATCTGTTTTACCTGCGGTTTGCAGTGCACGCAGTGCGCCCAGCGCCATTTCATCGTTCTGAGCAAATACGGCCTGAACGTCAGGGTGCGCGGTCAGCAGGTTCTGCATCACGTTCAGCCCTTTAGTACGGTCAAAATCAGCAGGCTGGCTGGCCAGCATAGCGAATTTATTTTTCTCAGCAGATTTCATGAAACCCGCCCCACGCTCACGCGCGGCAGAGGTTCCTGCAATCCCTTCCAACTGAATCACCTTGGCACCTTCACCCAATTTCTTGGCAATGAAATCACCGGCAACTTTACCGCCGAACGCGTTATCAGAAGCCACGTGGCTCACCACTTCACCACTGCTAGCAACGCGATCCAGCGTAATGACCGAAATTTTTGCCTGATTAGCCATTTTAATCGCATTGCCTACTGCATCAGAATCGGTTGGGTTGATCAGCAAGACTTTGGTGCCACGTACCGTCAGATCCTGAACGTTAGCCAGTTCTTTCGCTGGGTTATTCTGGGAGTCCAGCACAATCAACTCATAGCCCAGTTTGTCAGCTTCTTTCTGCGCCCCCTCTTTCATGGAAACAAAGAACGGGTTATTCAGCGTAGAAACCACCAGCGCAACCGTATCTTTGGCCAAGGCATTAGCACTGACAGTCGCGCTCAGCGCAACAGCGGAAACCAGAGTAGCCAGCTTTTTCATATTCATACTCAATTCCTGTGTGAATGAAGGTTATTTACTGCTTTTGTTATCTACCAGAACCGCCAGCAAGATAACGACTGCTTTAACGATCATTTGGTAGTAAGAAGAAACACCTAATAAATTCAGTCCATTGTTGAGAAAACCAAGGATAAGTGCGCCGATCAACGTACCAACAATACGCCCCTTGCCACCAGCCAGACTGGTGCCGCCCAATACCACGGCCGCGATGGCATCCAGCTCATACCCTGTACCCGCTGTAGGCTGTGCAGAGGACAAACGTGCAACTTCAATAATTCCCGCCAGGGCAGACAGCAGCCCACACAGGGAATAGACAATAATCTTGATCTTATCAACGCTGATACCGGATAAGCGGGTCGCGGATTCATTACCGCCAAGCGCATAGATATAGCGCCCCAGTCGCGTATGGTGCAGCATGTACCAGGTTGCAACGAAGACGATAGCCATGATCCAAATTGGCGTCGGAATCCCCAACGGACGACCGATACCGAACCAGCCAAACGCATCTGCCACGTCGGAAAAACCCGTATTAACCGGGCTACCATTGGTATAAACCATCGTCACGCCACGCAGTAACAGCATCATGACCAGCGTAGCGATAAATGCCTGCACTTTGCCTTTGGAAACGATGATGCCCGTGCCCGCACCGATCAGCGCGCCCAGTGCCAGTGCGCCAAATACCGCCACCAGCGCATTAACTTCAAGCCCAACGATGGAAGCCGCAACGGCACCCGTCAGTGCCAACAGTGAACCCACCGACAAATCGATGCCCGAGGTCAAAATCACCAGCGTCATACCGACGGCCATAATGGCGTTTACCGACGTCTGCTGGAGAATATTGAACAGGTTATTCAGGGTGAAAAAATTAGGGCTCATGGCGGACACAACCGCAATCAGGATTAGGAGTGCGATCAGCGATTTCTGCTCCAGTAACCACTCTTTGCTGAACCAGCGTTTTGCCGCGATAGATTGAGAACTCATGTCTGACTTACTCCTGCTTTGCACCGTATTGCTTACCAACAGCCGCAGCCATCAGTGCTTCCTGGGTTGCTTGCTCAATCGGGAAATCACCGCTTAAGCGCCCTTCATGCATCACAATGATGCGATCGCTCATTCCCAAGACTTCGGGCATTTCGGATGACACCAATATGATGCTCAACCCTTCTTCTTTGAATTGATTGATTAGCTGATAAATTTCTTTCTTCGCCCCCACATCAACGCCACGCGTCGGCTCATCAAGGATCAGGACATTCGGGCGCGTCATCAGACCACGGGCAATCGCCACTTTTTGCTGATTACCACCGGACAGCAAACCGATAGGCTGCATCATCGAAGGCGTTTTAACGTTGAATAGGCGAATAAAGTCGGCGACGGCCAACTGCTCTTCGGCGTGTTTGAGACGACCGCCCGCATGGCTGAAATAGCGCAATGCAGTTAACGACATGTTTTCTTTCACCGACATGCCCAGCACCAGACCATCTCGCTTACGATCTTCAGAGATATAAACGATGCCATTCGCTAAGCCATCCTGCGGTTTACGGGTCACCACGTCGCGGCCATCCAGCGTCACATTGCCGCCAGTGCGCGGTAGCGCCCCGTAGAGAATCTTCATCAGTTCAGTTCGGCCCGCGCCCATCAGCCCTGCGACGCCCAGAATTTCACCTTTCCGCACCGTAAAGCTAACGCGCTCTACGCCCGGTCCCGACAGGTTCTGCACCTTAAGCCGCACCTCTCCCGGTGCTTTATTCGAGCGTGGGTACTGATCTTCCAGCTTGCGCCCCACCATCATTTCAATCAGCGTATCTTCCTGTAATTCACTGACCGGACGCTCGCCGATAAGCTGACCATCGCGGAAAACAGTAATGTCATCGCAGATTTCAAAGATTTCTTTCAAACGGTGGGAAATATAAACGATGCCGCATCCCTGAGATTGCAGCTCTTTGATCACGCTGAATAGCGCCGCGGTTTCGGTATCCGTCAGGGCATCGGTAGGTTCATCCATGATGATGACTTTCGATTCAAAGCTCAGCACTTTGGAAATTTCTACCATTTGCTGATCGCCAATCGATAAATCCCCGACCATACGACGGCTGTCGTAGCGCAGATTAAGGCGTTTCAGCAGCTTATCGGCTTCCGCATACATCTTGTTCCAATCGATACGACCGAAACGATTGGTAAATTCACGACCGAGAAAGATATTCTCGGCAATCGTGAGCTGGGGAATCAGGTTAAGTTCCTGATGGATAATACCGATACCTGCTTCCTGAGATGCTTTCGGCCCGCTGAAATCCACCTCTTGCCCCAGAAAATGGATGCTGCCAGCATCTTTACGGTAGATCCCAGTCAGGACTTTCATCATGGTGGACTTGCCCGCACCGTTCTCGCCCACCAGCGCCATCACTTTTCCCGGGTAGACATTGAGTGCCGCACCGGAAAGCGCTTTAACGCCGGGAAAAGATTTCGTGATGCCTTGCAGTTGCAGTAAAGGTTGCATGGATGCCTCAGAACGTTACGCCAGCACACAGGATGACATTGGCATACGGGGAGCACTCTCCGCTGCGAATGATGGCCCGGCTTTTGCCGCTTTGGGTTTTAAATTCTTCATGGCTGACATAGTGCAATGCAATTGAGTTTCCCTGGTGTTGTTCTAGTTGCTTCAATTGATCGAGTAATGCGTCATGGACTGCGGGGTTCTTTTCAATCATCTCTTCCGCCAGAATAGCGGCCTCTACCTGCATTTCACTGGTGACAACATTAACCACCTGCAAAAACGTTGGCACATTGTGCGTCAACGCCAGATCGATACGGGTCGTTGTTTCTGGAATCGGTAAACCCGCATCGCCAATAACCAGGCTATCGGTATGCCCCAGCCGGGCAATCACGGAAGAAATATCTGAATTCAATAATGCTGCTTTTTTCATCTCTCATCCCACCAGCGAAACGTTTCGCTGATAATATTCTAGAAAAAGAAGAGAGAAAGGCAACGAAGAAATAAAAAAAATGTGATCGCCATCGAAACGTTTCGCTAACAAAAAATAAAGACAAGATCACGAGGTTATTTACCCTAGATAACTCAGGTTTCAGGAAGATGGCAAAGAAAGGCGTCTCGGAGAGCTTAATCACATCGACTACTCGGGTGAACCAATGTAGGCAACGTGAAACATGGCGGATATAGATGGTTGATAAATAGAGAAATGGCGGGCAATAGCCCGCCACGAGGGATTGACAATAACGGATTAGAGTTTACGAATCTGCTTCACATCCAGCTCGACGGAATTGAAGTCTTTATCCAACTCACCCTGAATTTCCACTTTATCCGTGGGCGAAATCATCTGACCATTCCAACGCTTGTGATCGATTTCAACTTCTATCGTGCCTGTCGAATCTCGGAACAAATAGTTCTCATCACCAACCCGTTTTTCAATATTGCCACTCAGCGTAACCCAACTATCGTCACGCAGATCTTTAGCCTTAGCGACTGTCGTGAGGGAATTCTGTGGATCGCTAAATCCCCCTTTATGTGTGCCAACTGCGGGCGTATCTGGGTTGACGAAACCACCGCCGCTTTGTGCAGCAAATACGGGTGCAGAAACCAGAGCGGTAATGGCGAATAACGCAGCTGCTTTTTTCATAATATTCCTTCCTTATTTTGCCTGTTGTTTCGCAATAAATTATTTCTCAGTAAAGTATTTCGCAGTCAGCCTGCGGGAGTAATCGGTCTTCGGGAAGGATTAAAGCAAACCGTTCTTAACAGAATCTTAAGGAATCAGCGTTTGGATTTTTATTTTTTTATATTGCCGAAATCGCCCGATTTCAGCGATTTGTCCTGTACACGTTGCCCAACGATTTCGTATAAAACCGGAAAAGGCGCAAATGCGAGGCAGCCATGAGAATATTGTTAATCGAAGACGATCGCCTAATCGGTGATGGCCTAAAAGCTGGGTTGACCAAACTGGGCTTTAATATCGATTGGTTTCTGGAAGGTAAAGCGGGTGCCGCTGCATTAAAAGCTGCCCCCTATGATGCGGTTGTGCTCGATCTCAGCCTGCCGGGCATGGACGGGATGGATATTCTGCGCCAGTGGCGTCAAGCAGGGAACGACGAACCGGTGCTGGTTTTGACCGCCCGCGATGCGCTGGAGCAGCGGGTGGAAGGATTGCAACAGGGTGCCGATGATTATTTATGTAAACCCTTTGCGCTGACAGAAGTTGCCGCTCGTCTTCAGGCACTGATTCGCCGCCGCCACGGTCAACTGCAACCTTCATTAACACACGGTGCCGTTTCCCTTGAACCAAGCTCACGGAGCGTCACGCTTAACAATGAACCGCTGATATTAAAATCGCGCGAACTGGCACTGCTGGAACTGTTTCTACTGAACCCGAATCGCGTGCTCACACGCGCGCAGTTGGAAGAAAAACTCTATGGGTGGGACGATGATGTCTCCAGCAATGCGGTAGAAGTGCATATCCACCACCTGCGCAAAAAGCTGGGTGGCGGGTTTATCCGTACCGTGCATGGCATTGGCTATATTTTGGGGGATGCGCCATGAACCGACTCAGCCTGCGTTTACGTCTGGTTGCGGGCTTTACGCTGCTAACAGTGGTGTGCTGGGGCGTAGCCAGTCTGCTTTCATGGTCTCAAACGCGTCATAACATCAATGAGTTATTTGATACCCAGCAAATGCTGTTTGCCAAACGTCTTGCCACGATGAACCCCGATGAATTGCGAATTCAGTCGACTTCTCTGCCCAAAACCAAAAGTCTGGTACATAAGGATCGAGGCAAGCAGGACGACGATGCCCTAGCCTTTGCCATTTTTACTCGCGACGGGAAGATGGTGTTGAATGATGGTGAGAACGGCAAAGATTTCATTTTTGATTACCAGCGAAACGGCTTTACCGACGGCAAATTGCGTGATGACAGTGACGCATGGCGCATCGTCTGGTTAACGACGGCAGATGATCGTTACGTGATCGCTGTCGGACAGGAATGGGAATACCGTCAGGATATGACGCTGGATATTGTAAAAACCAACCTGATGCCCTGGCTATTTGCGCTGCCGATCATGCTGGCGCTGCTGTTCTGGCTGGTAACGCGTGAACTCTCACCGCTAAAACAGATTGCCGCTGAGCTTCAGTTACGCTCCCCCGACGAAAGCACACCGCTTGCGACACAGCCTATCCCACAGGAAGTCCGCCCACTGGTCAACGCACTGAATCTCCTATTTTCCCGCATCAGCGATATGTTGATTCGTGAACGCCGTTTTACCTCCGATGCCGCTCATGAATTGCGTAGTCCACTGGCGGCGCTGAAAGTTCAAACCGAAGTCGCGCAGTTGGCGCATGACGATGAAGCCATGCGTCGCCATGCATTGATTAATCTGGATAAAGGAATCGATCGCGCCACCCGGCTGGTGGATCAACTTCTGACGCTGTCGCGGCTGGATGCCGAATCGTCCCCCGAAGGTATGCTGCCCGTTCAACTTAATGACTTACTGCAACAGGCAGTGATCGCACACTACTACACGGCGCAAACTGCGGGTATCGAACTGACGCTGGATTTACCGGACACCGTAGTTATCCGACAGGGTCATCCGCTGCTACTGACGCTGCTGGTGCGCAATCTGTTGGATAACGCCATTCGCTACAGCAATGCGGGGGGAACGGTCAATCTGACGCTGACAGAGCGCGGCTTCAACGTTGTCGATAATGGACCGGGTATCAGCGAGGAGGCGCGGGCAAGAATCGGCGAGCGTTTTTATCGTCCACCAGGACAGGAAAAATCCGGCAGCGGTCTGGGGATTTCCATCGTGAACAACATCGCCACGCTGCACAAGATGCGGGTCACGTTCACCAACCAGCCCGAAGGCGGGCTGATTGTGTCGGTGAATTGGTAACTATTATTCTCTCTATCTATACGTTAACGCACTGAGCAATATGGCTTCCCCAACAGGCAGCAACTCGCTGCTTGTTATTAGGGAAACACGGGGATGAGGTTCCCGCAGGGACGCCTCGCCCCGTGGTCGACCGTATATCTCGATCTTATCCCAACATAGCGCCCTAATCGTAGGATCACTTAAATCTCGACCTGTATCCCTAGCTCAATCAGCCTATTCGGCGGTATTTCAAACTGATCCGCCGCTCGCAGCGCATTTCTGCTGAGCATCATGAATAGCTTACCGCGCAAACGCAGATACCACGGGCGTTCACCGATAATCAGCGACTCATTGGACATAAAGAAAGACGTTTCCATCATTTGGCAGGTTAACCCGTCCTGCCAACAGCGCTGAAACACCTCTTCCACATCCGGTGTTTCACGCCAGCCATAGTTAGCGATCACGCGCCAAAACGTCGGCGAAAGCGGTTCAACCGTCACGCGGCGCGCGTTCAATACATAGGGCGCATCCTCCGTTCTCATGGTCAACAGCACCACGCGCTCGTGCAGGATTTTATTGTGCTTAAGGTTATGCAGTAACGCGAACGGGATCACGCGAGTCGCACGCGAGAAATACACGGCAGTCCCTGGCACACGCGTCGGCGGCGTTTTCTCCAGTGACGCAATCATGGCATCCAGCGAGTTACCATGCTCATGCAACCGGCGCAGTAACCTGAAGCGCTCACTTTTCCACGTCGTCATGATGATAAACATCACCATACCCAGCGCTAGCGGTAGCCAGCCACCAGAGAGGATCTTGACCACGTTTGCCAAAAACATTGGCACGTCAATCAGCAGCAGACCCGCCAGCAACACCCATGCCAGATAGCGATTCCAGAGCCAGTTCTTCACCGCGACCGTATAGAACAGAATGCTGGTAATCACCATCGTGCCCGTTACTGCAATCCCGTAAGCCGCAGCCAGATTGCTCGAATGCTCAAAGCTGACAATCACAATGACGACAGCGATATACAGCATCCAGTTAATGGCGGGAATATAAATCTGGCCGGATTCCATATCTGATGTGTGTACGATACGCATCGGCGGCAAATAGCCCAGCCGCACCGCCTGACGGGTCAAGGAGAACACACCGGAAATCACCGCCTGCGAGGCAATGATTGTCGCCAGCGTGGCCAATATCATCAATGGGATCAGCGCCCAATCTGGCGCCAGCAGGAAGAACGGATTCTTGATCGCTTCCGAGTTCTTCAACAGCAACGCGCCCTGCCCAAAGTAATTTAATACCAGCGACGGCAGCACCACCGTAAACCACGCCAGACGAATCGGAAATTTACCAAAGTGGCCCATATCGGCATACAGCGCCTCGACCCCGGTAATGGCCAACACCACGGCACCCAACGCGAAGAACGACACCGCTTTATATTCGATAAAGAAACGCACAGCGTACATCGGATTCAACGCCTGCAAGACTTCGGGGTTAGCGATAATACTGCGAGCCCCCAGTATGCCGAGCGTCAAAAACCAAATCAGCATCACAGGCGCAAACAGCTTGCCGACGCTACCCGTACCGTGTTTTTGAATAATAAACAGTAATGTCAGGACGACAATCGATAGCGGAACGATATAGCTGTCCATCGACGGTGCGGCGATTTCCAACCCTTCCATTGCCGACATCACCGAGATGGCTGGCGTGATGACGACTTCCCCATAAAAGAAGCTGCCGCCAATCAATCCCATGATAACCAGGACGGATGTCATGCGATCGGAGGTATTACGCCCAGCTAGCGACATTAATGTCAGAATGCCACCTTCGCCTGCGTTATCGGCACGCATCACATAGGTCAGGTATTTCAGCGAAACAACAAGAACCAATAACCAAAAGATCAGTGAAAGAAAGCCAAAGACCGAATCAGGCTCGACCCCAAAACCAAACTGCCCTGATAAACATTCCCTTAACGTATAAAGAGGGCTGGTTCCTATATCTCCATAAACCACCCCGATGGCCGCCAGCGTGACAGCCGGAAGCGAACGTTTATGTTCTGAGCTCATAAACCTATCTTCTGTTATTAATCAGTCCGTGAAGCGCGTCATTCACAGCAACTCGTCCAAAAGCGCACAGTATGCACAAATCAGGGTAAAAACCCATTTTTATTGTGCGGTTCGCCTGCTCAAGAAACATCCTGTAAAGGGTGATTTATTGCTTACTCACCCCGTTAGGGTGTAATAATCCGTAAAAGTATTCTAATAAAAATCTGTGATCTGCCGTTTATTATTACTATTGTCTTTCTGAAAGTAAGTTTTTTCTTAGACACCACTTTCAGCCAAGCAGTCGGATTCAAAAATAAACGATTTCAGTACATCACATCATGGGACTAACGGATTAATTATGCGTCAAACTGCGGCATTGGCTGAAAGAATTTCTCGCCTCAGCCATGCGCTAGAACATGGGCTTTACGAAAGGCAGCACGCCATTCGCCTCTGTCTACTGGCTGCGCTAAGCGGAGAAAGCGTATTTCTGCTAGGGCCACCCGGGATAGCCAAAAGCATGATAGCTCGGCGTCTTAAATTCGCTTTTCGTCATGCGAACGCATTTGAATACCTGATGACCCGCTTTTCTACCCCGGAAGAAGTGTTCGGCCCGCTGTCCATTCAGGCGTTAAAAGACGAAGGCCGCTACCAGCGCCTGACCGCCGGTTATCTGCCAGAAGCTGAAATCGTCTTTCTGGACGAAATTTGGAAAGCAGGCCCCGCGATTTTGAACACGCTACTGACGGCCATTAACGAACGACGTTTCCGCAATGGCAACAGCGAAGACACGATCCCCATGCGCCTACTGGTCGCGGCCTCGAATGAACTACCGGAGGCGGATGGCGGTCTGGAAGCGCTCTACGACCGGATGCTCATCCGTCTATGGCTCGATCGCGTGCAGGAAAAACAGAATTTCCGCGCACTGCTCGTGAATACCAGCAGCGATCGCGATAATCCCGTACCACCCGCTCTCAGCGTCAGCGATGAAGAGTACCAACAGTGGCAGAAAGACATTGAGCATATCGCGCTGCCGGAAGCCGGCTTCGAGCTGATTTACACGCTACGCCAGCAGCTTGATGCACTGGAACAAGCGCCCTATATTTCCGATCGACGATGGAAGAAAGCCTTGCGTCTACTTCAGGCCAGCGCGTTTTTCTGCGGCCGAGATGCCATTACACCGGTTGATATTATTCTGCTGAAAGACTGTCTCTGGCATGACCAAAGTACGCTGATGCTCATCGAACGCCAGCTTGAGCTACTAATTACTGAGCACGCCTATCAACAAAAAAGCCTGCTGTTCCGTCTTCAGCAGGTGAATACCAAACGCCAGCAATACCAGCGTGAGCAAAGTGAATTACAGGCATTTTCGGTAGAGAAACAGGGGCACTTCCTTGGCCGGAAATTCCATTACACGTTACCTGACACGATTGTCACTGAAACGCTGGATCTGGTGCTGCAACGCCCGTTGATCTTGCATGATATTGAAGTCAACCACCTGATCATCGAGAAAAATGCTCTGCAAGGTTGGCTGCAAAAAGGCGGGGAAATCCGGGGTAAACTCAACGGCATCGGTTTTACCCAACGTCTCGATCTGCTGGTGGACGATCGTCAGCATCTGACTATCCGCGATATCAGCCTGCAATCCTCCATTCTTTCTCTGCCGGAAAAACGCGACGGTGCGCTGCCTGCCAACATTATCGATGAATATGAAAAGCTGAAGCTGCAACTGCGCGAACAGCGCCGCTTATTTAGCCAGCATCAGCCTTGTCTGTTCGTCCCCGCAGAGTGGCTCGCTAAAATAGAAGCCAGCCTGCAACAGGTTGCCGAGCAGATCCAGCAATCAGAGCAACAGGACTAACGCCGATGATCACGCTGGAATCACTGGAGATGCTGCTGTCTATTGATGAAAACGAACTGTTGGACGATCTTGTCGTTACGCTGCTGGCGACGCCCCAGCTCGCTTTCTTCTTTGAAAAATATCCTAGCCTGAAGCCCGCGTTACTCAACGATCTTCCTCACTGGAAAGAAACCTTAAAGCAGCGCCTGCGTACCACGCAAGTTCCGCCAGAGTTGGAAAGGGAATTTAGCTGCTACCAACGTTCACAATCAATCGACAACCAGGCTTTTCAGACACGCCTGCCTGCGATTATGGATACGCTGAACACCGTGGAATCACCGTTTCTGACACTGGCCTCACAGCTTATGGCCTCTCCAGAGCGAACCTTAGGGCAGAAAATAACGAGTGGGCTCCACGCGCTCTTTCTTCAGAACTGGCGGCTGAGCCTGACATTGCAAACCGTTTCACTACATCAGCAATTGATGGATCAAGAGCGGGAAATCCTGCTGGATGAATTGCAACAGCGTCTGACCCTCAGCGGCAAGCTCGAACCGATTTTGGCAGAGAATGAAAGTGCAGCTGGACGACTTTGGGATCTTAGCGCAGCACAGCGCATCCACACCGATCCCCGCCCATTACTGGATTTCGGGGCTTTCCTGCAACGTCAGCCTGCATTGCAAAAACTGGCGGAACGTCTGGGGCGCAGCCGGGAGACCAAATCCGTCCTGACTCAGGAAGCACCACAAGAAGCCTTCAGAGTAAACGTACGGGAACCAGCCACCGTGCCTGAGCAGGTAAGTGGCGTACATCAGAGCGATGATATCCTGCGTTTGATGCCGACAGAGCTGGCCACGCTGGGTATCAGTGAACTGGAATACGAATTTTATCGTCGCCTGCTGGAACACCGACTCCTGACCTATCGCTTACAAGGTGAAAGCTGGCGCGAGAAGGTCACCGAGCGGCCAGTGGTGCATCAACAAAACGAACAGCAGCCGCGTGGCCCGTTTATCGTCTGCGTTGATACGTCAGGCTCGATGGGTGGCTTTAATGAACGCTGTGCCAAAGCTTTCTGTCTGGCGCTGATGCGTATCGCACTCGCCGACAATCGCCGTTGCTACATCATGCTGTTTTCCACTGGCGTGGTGAAATACGAACTCACGTCTGCGGATGGCTTAGAACAGGCGATACGTTTTCTCAGCCAGTCCTTCCGTGGCGGCACGGATATGAGCGCCTGTCTGTCAGCATTGTTGGATAAGATGGACGACGCACTCTGGCATGATGCCGATGCGGTGGTGATTTCAGATTTTATCGCCCAGCGGTTGCCGGATGAGGTCGTGAACAAGGTGAAAAGCCGTCAGAAACAACTACAGCATCGTTTTCATGCTGTAGCGATGTCCGATCACGGCAAACCCGGCATCATGCACATCTTTGACCATATCTGGCGCTTTGATACCGGGTTAAAAAGCCGCTTAATGCGCCGTTGGCAGCACGGCAAGGCTTATTAAAGCAGGCCGGAAACCGACTCTCGCAGCGATTGTGGCCATACGCCGCACTGAACCTGACCAATGTGTGGCAGTTGCAGCAACAGCATGACCAGGCGAGACTGGCCGATTCCCCCACCGATCGTCTGCGGCATTTCACCGCGCAGCAGCGCCTGATGCCATTCCAGCTTCAGGCGTTCTTCATCCTGCGTCAACGCCAGCTGGCGTGTTAATGCCTCAGCATCCACGCGAATGCCCATTGATGAAATTTCAAACGCATCATTCAGAACTGGGTTCCATACAACGATATCACCGTTCAAACCGGCCAGTTCTTGCTCACCTGGCGTCGTCCAGTCATCATAATCTGGTGCACGTACATCGTGAGACTGCCCACTGGACAGCTTACCGCCAATCCCAATCAGGAAGACCGCACCCAGCTCTTTAGCAATGGCTCGCTCACGCCCTTTGGCATCCAGATCGGGATAGCGCTTCAGCAACGTTTCGGTATGCACAAAATGAATCTGTTCCGGTAGGAACGGCTGAATGCCAAACGCCTGGTGTACTGCCGCCTCAGTCGCTTTAATGCCTTGATAAATACGCGTCACCGTCGATTTCAGATACTCGGCATTGCGTTCGCCATCTCCCATCACACGCTCCCAATCCCATTGATCGACATAAACGGAATGGATCGGGCTCAGGCGATCTTCGTCTGGGCGCAGCGCCTTCATGTGGGTATAGATACCTTCGCCGAAGCTAAAATCATACGCGCCCAGCGTTTTACGTTTCCACTTCGCCAATGAGTGCACCACTTCAAATGTGGCATCAGGCAGGGCTTTAACCTTCACCTGTACCGCTTTTTCCGTACCAGACAAGTTATCCTGCGTACCATCGCCGATACGGCTAAGAATCGGTGCCTGGACTTCAATCAATCCCAGAAGCTGCTCCAGTTGGCTGGAGAAGAAAGACTTAACGAAGCTGATTTGCTGCTGTTTTTCGATGTACTGTTTTTTCATTGCCGCGTCTCTTATTCATCATATTTAGTTATTCATTAAGCAATATAAACCGCTAGTCATTCAATAATCTTATGGATAAATTGCACTTGTGCTTTTAATCCGTCATTTTATAGCGGTATAAAATCATTATTCGATAAAATAGGAGGTTCAAAGTGGCAGAAATTTATCAGATCGATAATCTCGATCGCGGCATCCTTTCCGCCTTAATGGAAAATGCGCGCACCCCTTACGCCGAATTGGCAAAACAATTTTCCGTTAGCCCAGGAACGATCCACGTTCGGGTGGAAAAAATGAAACAGGCGGGCATCATTATCGGCACGCGTTTGGATGTGAATCCAAAACAGCTGGGCTATGACGTATGTTGTTTTATCGGCATCATCCTGAAAAGTGCTAAAGACTACCCCTCTGCGCTGGAGAAGCTGAACAATCTTGAAGAAGTGGTCGAGGCCTATTACACCACCGGGCATTACAGCATCTTTATTAAGGTCATGTGCCGCTCAATCGAGGCACTACAACATGTGCTTATCAACAAGATCCAAACAATTGATGAAATTCAGTCCACTGAAACGTTAATCTCCCTGCAAAACCCCATCATGCGGACGATCGCGCCATAATACTTTTTTCCTATACCCCTATTATCCACAGGTAGATCCCAGCCAGATCACAGCGTACAATGTCCCGTCTTTTATCAGATGGGATCGCTATGGCAGACATTACCTTAATCAGTGGCAGTACCCTTGGCAGCGCCGAATATGTGGCAGAGCATTTGGCTGAACTGCTGGAAAAGGATGATTATTCCACTGAAACGCTTCATGGCCCCATGCTTGATGCACTGCCTGAAAGCGGTGTATGGCTAGTAGTGACGTCTACACACGGTGCTGGGGAATTTCCAGACAACCTTAAAGCGCTGTTTGAACAGTTGGAACAGCAAAAGCCCGATCTTTCTCAGGTGAGTTTCGGTGCAGTGGGGATCGGAAGTAAAGAATACGACACGTTCTGTGGCGCGATCCAAACGGCGGATCGTGTACTTGCTCAGTTAGGGGCTAAACGGATCGGTGAAATCCTCGAGATCGACATCACACAACATCAGATTCCAGAAGATCCAGCAGAAGAATGGCTAGGATCGTGGGTTAATTTACTCAAATAAGATGAAATATTCAGCAGTTGAATGTGGATAACTATGCTTAATTCAGGTGTAAAAGCCGTAGTTATCCCAATAACAACCCGAGTATGTTTTTTGTCCTGTGCATAAACCCGCATTTAGATCCCAGCTTATACTGACTAGGATCACCGATCATTCACAGGTAAGGATCATCAGCATTCTCTTGATCTTTAATATGAATTATCACTTATCCACACAACATGACGATCCTAATAAGAGATCTAATAAAGAGATCTTTAAATAAAAAGATCTTTCTTTAATTAACGAGGATCTAACGGACTTGGTCGTTGGCTCAAAGTTGAGTAGAATCTCCCACCCCAGGGCAAATAACGATCGTTTACCACTCATCATTCGCAATCATGCGAGGAGCAGTACCATGTTTTATCCAGATCCATTTGACGTCATCGTGATCGGTGGCGGTCATGCCGGAACAGAAGCGGCGATGGCCTCTGCGCGAATGGGCCAACAGACGCTTTTACTCACACACAATATTGATACGCTAGGACAAATGTCTTGTAATCCAGCGATCGGCGGTATTGGAAAAGGCCATCTGGTTAAAGAGATTGATGCCATGGGAGGGTTGATGGCGCGCGCCGTCGATCAGGCAGGTATACAGTTTAGGATACTAAACAGCAGTAAAGGCCCCGCGGTCAGAGCCACTCGCGCACAAGCGGATCGCGTGCTCTATCGTCAGGCTGTTCGCACCGCGTTGGAGAACCAACCAAACCTCACGATCTTCCAGCAGGCAGTTGACGATCTGATCGTAGAAAACGATCGCGTCGTCGGTGCTGTTACCCAGATGGGACTTAAATTTCGTGCAAAAGCGGTGGTATTAACGGTAGGTACTTTTCTTGACGGCAAGATTCACATTGGGCTGGATAACTACAGCGGTGGGCGTGCAGGCGATCCGCCTTCCATTCCACTCGCGCGCCGTCTACGTGAACTGCCTCTGCGCGTCAACCGCCTAAAAACCGGTACGCCGCCACGTATTGATGCCAGGACCATTGATTTTAGCGTGCTCGCACAACAGCACGGTGACAACCCAATGCCGGTTTTTTCATTCCTGGGTAACGCGAGTCAGCATCCGGCGCAAATGCCGTGCTATATCACGCATACCAATGAGAAAACCCATGATGTGATCCGTAATAATCTGGATCGTAGCCCGATGTATGCTGGGATCATCGAAGGGATCGGCCCACGCTATTGTCCCTCGATCGAAGACAAAGTCATGCGTTTTGCCGATCGAAACACGCATCAGATCTTTCTTGAGCCAGAAGGACTGACCAGCAACGAAATTTATCCTAACGGGATCTCAACCAGTTTACCGTTCGACGTTCAGTGGCAGATAGTTCGTTCAATGACGGGTATGGAAAATGCGCGCATTGTTCGACCTGGCTATGCCATTGAGTACGATTTCTTCGATCCTCGCGATCTGAAGCCGACGCTGGAAAACAAATTTGTTCATGGCCTGTTCTTTGCCGGGCAGATCAACGGCACAACAGGGTACGAAGAGGCCGCGGCACAGGGCATGCTAGCAGGGCTGAATGCGGCTCGATTGGCTGCCGACAAGGAAGGCTGGTCACCACGTCGCGATCAAGCCTATCTCGGCGTGTTGGTTGACGATCTCTGTACGCTGGGGACAAAAGAACCCTACCGTATGTTTACGTCGCGTGCTGAATACCGTCTGATGCTGCGTGAAGATAACGCCGATCTGCGTTTGACTGAAATCGGTCGTGAGCTGGGTATGGTCGACGACCGTCGTTGGGCTCATTTCAATGAGAAGCTTGAAAGTATTGAGAAAGAGCGTCAGCGTTTGCGTGACATTCACGTTCATCCACAATCTGAGCAGCTAGACCAGATCAACTCACTGTTAAAGACGCCGCTGTCCCGTGAAGCGAATGGTGAAGAGCTGCTGCGTCGCCCAGAAGTGGATTATGTTCAGCTTACTGCACTACCGCTGTTCGCTCCGGGATTAACCGACGAGCAGGCTGCTGAACAGGTTGAAATTCAGGTCAAATACGAGGGGTATATTGCTCGTCAACAGGATGAAATCGAGAAACAGCTGCGTAATGAAAATACATTGCTGCCAGCCAATCTGGAGTACAAACAGGTTAGCGGATTGTCCAATGAGGTTATCGCCAAATTGAACGATCACAAACCGTCGTCTATCGGCCAGGCTTCACGGATTTCCGGTATTACGCCTGCGGCGATCTCCATTCTGCTGATCTGGCTTAAAAAGCAGGGTTTGCTGCGCCGTAGTGCCTGATTTACGGTAAACTTATCCCCTAAATAGCCGGTTATCCGGCTATTTTTATTATTAACTTCATATTTTTCATCGGGATCTTATTGTGCGCAACACACTCGATAATCTGCTAAACGCGGCTGGCATTGTGATTTCAGATAAGCAAAAAAATCTTCTGATACAGTATGTTGACATGCTGAATAAGTGGAATAAAGCTTATAACCTGACGTCGGTACGCGATCCGCAGCAAATGCTCGTCCGCCATATCATGGACAGCATCGTGGTTGAGCCGCATTTACACGGGCAGCGTTTTATCGATGTGGGAACAGGGCCTGGATTACCGGGGATTCCGTTGGCAATTGTTCGTCCTGAGTCGCATTTCACTTTGCTGGATAGTTTGGGTAAACGTGTACGCTTTCTGCGTCAGGTACAGCATGAGCTACAGCTTGAAAACATCACTCCCGTACAGAGTCGCGTTGAAGCATTTCCAGCAGAGCCACCTTTTGATGGGGTGATTAGTCGGGCATTCGCCTCTCTACAAGATATGATTAACTGGTGTAGCCATCTTCCAGCCAGACCGACAGGGCGGTTTTATGCGCTAAAAGGCATCCTTCCAGAGGATGAATTGTCATCGTTACCACACGGTGTTTTGTTGGATCAGGTCGTTCGCTTAACTGTTCCCGATCTGGAAGGTGAACGCCATTTGGTTGTGCTTAAACCAAACTAATTTTGTTTTTTATCAAAAAAATTATAACTAAATATTGCGTGTCAGGTTGCCACCTTGTTTATCGGTGGCATCGATCCAGATCGCATCGCGATCACTGAAATTTTACATCTCCGTTTTTTCAGCGTCGTCCTTTTGCTTTCGCGCTGAATAATAACGAGCGAAAATAAATGATTGGCATCAAAAATTAGTTATTTTTGTGTTAATTGAGTAAAAAAACGATATCAATAATGTCAATAGCTGGTTGAAACGTTGTTTATTGCGTTTTTTGAATGAAAATTTTTATAACTTATTGAAGTTAAATAAAATAAATGACTTCTTTTGCTAAAGACAAAAAAAAGCATGTTCTGTTATAAATAGTCGTAGAGCCTTTTATGTGAGTCGCATCACAGATTAGATGGCTTTAGAAATTAATTACACCAGATGTGATCAGGGATGATTGTTAGTAAAAATGGGGCTTCAGAAAGAAATTTAAATAATTGTTCACCTTTTCGCTACTTATCGATTGAATTCGCAGGTATGACCCGTATAATTTGCTCGTTTTTTGCTGCTTGACTCAGTGGTGTAAAGGCAGTTCTATACGTCATTCGGTATACCACTGAAAAGGTACGGAGAGAGCAAACGTCATGCCTGTATCCCTTTACAGTGGAAAAGTGGCCTTAAGGCTGCTGTTGCTACAGTTAGTGACTTTTGCTTTGTTGAGCGCTGTTTTCAGCCTCAAGAGCGTCAACGCTGCCGCTTCTGCATTAGGTGGAGGGTTAGCAGCCTGGTTACCGAATGTCTTGTTTGTGCTGTTTGCCTTACGTCATCATTCACACAAGCCTGCTGATGGGCGTGTGGCTTGGTCATTCGCGATTGGCGAGGCGCTTAAGGTATTTATCACCATTGCACTGTTAGTGGTGGCGTTAGGCGTGTTTAAAGCGGCATTCTTTCCGCTTGGCCTGACTTATTTATCGGTGCTGGTTATGCAGATCGTGGCACCGGCCGTAATTAATCGTTACCGTAATTAACAACAAAAGGGTAAGAGACATCATGGCTGCTGGAGAAATCTCTACTCCGCAAGAGTATATCGGTCACCACTTGCAGCATTTGCAGGTCGGGACGGGTTTTTGGTCGATCAACGTCGATTCGATGTTTTTCTCCATCGCTCTTGGGGTCCTCTTTCTGGTTATCTTTCACCGCGTAGCGAAACGTGCAACCAGCGGTGTGCCAGGTAAACTGCAAACGGCTGTCGAACTGATTATTGGTTTCGTTGATGGCACCGTGCGCGATATGTTCCATGGCAAAAGCAAACTGATTGCTCCTCTGGCGCTGACCATTTTCGTCTGGGTCTTCCTGATGAACCTGATGGATCTGCTACCTATCGATCTGTTGCCGCAAGCTTGGGCGGGCATCTACAGCCTGCTGGGATACGATCCGGCGCATGCTTATCTGCGTGCAGTGCCGACGGCTGACGTGAATATCACGCTGTCGATGGCGCTTGGGGTGTTTATCCTGGTTCTGTTCTACAGCATCAAAATGAAGGGGCTCGGTGGTTTTGTTAAAGAACTGACCATGCAGCCGTTCAACCATCCAGTATTTATTCCTATTAACCTGATTCTTGAAGGTGTCAGCCTGCTGTCCAAACCTATTTCCTTAGGTTTGCGACTGTTTGGCAATATGTATGCGGGTGAGTTGATCTTCATCCTGATTGCCGGTCTGTTGCCGTGGTGGTCACAATGGCTGTTAAATGTGCCTTGGGCTATTTTCCACATTTTGATTATTACGCTTCAGGCTTTTATTTTCATGGTTCTGACGGTTGTTTATCTCTCGATGGCATCTGAAGAGCATTGATTTTCTTTCAACAAATAACGTTTTTAACTGAAACAAACTGGAGACTGTCATGGAAAACCTGAGTGTGGATCTGCTGTACATGGCTGCCGCGTTAATGATGGGTTTGGCGGCAATCGGTGCTGCGATCGGTATCGGCATTCTGGGTGGTAAATTCTTGGAAGGTGCTGCTCGTCAGCCTGACCTGATTCCTTTACTGCGTACACAGTTCTTTATCGTCATGGGTCTGGTTGACGCCATCCCAATGATCGCTGTTGGTCTGGGGCTGTATGTGATGTTTGCGGTGGCCTAAGCAGAATGTTTTCTGCTGAGGTTAAAACATCAACTTATTTAACTTTGAAAGAGGCATTGTGCTGTGAATATTAATGCAACAATCCTCGGCCAGGCCATTGCGTTCGTCCTGTTTGTCTGGTTCTGCATGAAGTTTGTATGGCCGCCGATGATGGCAGCCATCGAGAAACGTCAGAAAGAAATTGCTGACGGTCTTGCTTCTGCTGAACGTGCCAAAAAAGATTTGAACTTGGCTCAGGCCAATGCGACAGATCAACTGAAGAAAGCCAAAGCGGATGCTCAGGTTATCATCGAGCAAGCGAACAAACGCCGTGCTCAGATCCTGGATGAGGCGAAAGCTGAAGCGGAAGTTGAACGTAACAAGATTGTGGCGCAGGCGCAGGCTGAAATTGAAGCCGAACGTAAACGCGCTCGTGAAGAGCTGCGTAAGCAAGTTGCCGTATTGGCGATTGCTGGTGCCGAGAAAATTATTGAACGTTCCGTGGATGAAGCTGCTAACAGCGACATCGTTGATAAACTGGTCGCTGAACTGTAAGGAGGGAGGGGCTGATGTCTGAATTTGTCACGGTAGCTCGCCCCTACGCCAAAGCAGCTTTTGACTTTGCGGTTGAGAATCAGGCCCTGGAGCGCTGGCATAACATGCTGGCGTTTTCGGCCGAAGTCGCGCGCAATGAGCAGATTGCCGAGTTGCTTTCTGGTGCGGTAGCACCGATTGAGCTGGCGAAGACGTTTATTGCCGTTTGTGGTGATCAACTTGATGAAGCCGGTCAGAACCTGATTAAGGTGATGGCCGAGAACGGGCGTTTACCGGTACTTACTGAAGTACTGGAACAATTTATTCAACTGCGGGCAGCACTAGAATCGATGGTTGACGTCGATGTGATTTCTGCCAACACGTTGAATGAGCAGCAGCTATCAAAAATCGCTGCCGCTATGGAAAAACGTCTGTCACGCAAAGTGAAGCTGAATTGCAAAATTGATAAGTCTGTCATGGCCGGCGTGGTTATTCGCGCGGGCGATATGGTGATAGATGGCAGCATTCGCGGTCGTCTGGAACGTCTGGCAGACGTCTTGCAGTCTTAAGGGGACTGGAGCATGCAACTGAATTCCACCGAAATCAGCGAACTGATCAAGCAGCGCATTGCTCAGTTTAATGTGGTGAGCGAAGCTCACAATGAAGGTACTATTGTTTCCGTCAGTGACGGAATCATTCGCGTCCACGGTCTGGCAGACGTGATGCAGGGAGAGATGATCTCTCTGCCGGGTAACCGTTATGCGATTGCACTGAACCTGGAGCGAGACTCCGTTGGTGCGGTTGTCATGGGGCCGTATGCGGATCTGGCTGAAGGCATGAAAGTAAAATGCACCGGCCGTATTCTTGAAGTTCCTGTTGGTCGTGGCCTGCTGGGTCGCGTGGTCAACACACTAGGTGCACCGATTGATGGTAAAGGCGCACTGGATCATGACGGCTTCTCTGCGGTTGAAACGATTGCGCCTGGCGTTATCGAACGTCAGTCGGTTGATGAGCCAGTACAAACGGGCTATAAATCCGTTGACGCCATGATTCCAATTGGTCGTGGTCAGCGTGAATTGATTATCGGCGACCGCCAGACGGGTAAAACCGCACTGGCCATCGATGCCATTATCAACCAGCGTGATTCCGGTATCAAATGTGTGTACGTTGCTATCGGCCAGAAAGCCTCCACGATTTCTAACGTGGTGCGTAAACTGGAAGAGCATGGCGCACTGGAAAACACCATTGTCGTTGTGGCTACGGCGTCTGAGTCTGCTGCTCTGCAATACTTGGCTCCGTATGCCGGTTGTGCGATGGGTGAGTATTTCCGCGACCGTGGTGAAGATGCGCTGATTATTTATGATGACCTGTCTAAACAGGCCGTTGCTTACCGTCAAGTTTCTCTGCTGCTTCGTCGTCCGCCAGGTCGTGAAGCCTATCCAGGCGATGTTTTCTATCTCCACTCCCGTTTGCTGGAACGTGCATCGCGTGTTAATGCGGATTACGTTGAGGCATTCACCAAGGGTGAAGTGAAGGGAAAAACCGGTTCGTTGACCGCACTGCCGATTATCGAAACGCAAGCAGGTGACGTTTCTGCGTTCGTTCCGACCAACGTAATTTCTATTACTGATGGTCAGATCTTCCTGGAATCCAACTTGTTTAACGCCGGTATTCGTCCAGCGGTTAACCCAGGGATCTCGGTATCCCGTGTGGGTGGTGCAGCACAGACCAAGATCATGAAGAAACTGTCCGGTGGTATTCGTACCGCTCTGGCACAGTACCGTGAGCTGGCGGCATTCTCTCAGTTCGCTTCCGATCTTGATGATGCAACACGCAAACAGTTGAACCATGGTCAGAAAGTGACCGAACTGTTGAAACAGAAACAGTATGCGCCGATGTCTGTCGCACAGCAGTCTCTGGTTCTGTTTGCGGCGGAACGTGGTTACCTGGAAGATGTTGAGCTGTCTAAAGTCGTTAGTTTTGAAGCGGCTTTACTGGCTTACGCTGACCGTGAGCATGGCGAACTTCTGCAACAAATCGACCAGACTGGCGCTTATAACGATGAGATCGAGGGCAAGTTTAAAGGCATCCTCGATACTTTTAAGGCAACCCAGTCCTGGTAACGCCCGGTGGCCTGCTGTAAAGCAGGCCGCAAGGCTTTGAGGAGAAGCAAAGATGGCCGGCGCAAAAGAGATACGTAGTAAGATCGCAAGCGTCCAAAATACGCAGAAGATCACCAAAGCAATGGAAATGGTCGCCGCTTCCAAAATGCGTAAATCGCAGGATCGTATGGCGGCCAGCCGTCCTTATGCGGAAACCATACGCAATGTGATTGGTCACCTTGCGTTAGGAAATCTGGAATATAAACACCCGTACCTGGAAGAACGCGATGTTAAGCGTGTTGGGTATTTGGTGGTGTCTACTGACCGTGGCCTGTGTGGTGGTTTGAACATTAACCTGTTCAAAAAACTGCTGGCTGATATGAAATCCTGGAGCGATAAAGGCGTTGAAACTGATTTAGCGCTGATTGGTTCCAAAGCGGTCTCTTTCTTCGGTTCAGTAGGCGGAAACATTGTTGCTCAAGTTACCGGTATGGGGGATAACCCTTCCGTATCAGAACTGATCGGCCCGGTTAAAGTTATGCTGCAAGCCTATGACGAAGGTCGTCTGGACAAGCTGTATATCGTAAGCAACAAGTTTATTAATACCATGTCTCAGGAACCGCTTGTTGTTCAAGTGTTACCGTTGCCGCCTTCGGATGACGGTGAGTTGAAGAAGAAAGCCTGGGATTACCTGTATGAACCCGATCCTAAGTCGCTGCTGGATACCCTGCTGCGCCGTTATGTAGAATCTCAGGTTTATCAGGGCGTCGTAGAAAATCTGGCTAGTGAGCAGGCCGCGCGAATGGTTGCGATGAAAGCCGCGACCGATAACGGCGGTAGCCTGATCAAAGAGCTTCAGTTGGTATACAACAAAGCTCGTCAGGCCAGCATTACCCAGGAACTCACCGAAATCGTCGGGGGAGCCTCCGCGGTTTAAAGCAGGTTTACGAATTACGTATTGTCGAATTACGTAGAGGATTCAAGATGGCTACTGGAAAGATTATCCAGGTAATCGGCGCCGTGGTGGACGTCGAGTTCCCGCAAGATGCCGTACCGAAGGTGTACGATGCGCTTGAGGTAGAGAACGGCGCTGAAAAATTGGTGCTGGAAGTGCAGCAGCAGTTGGGCGGCGGCATTGTACGTTGTATCGCTATGGGGGCTTCTGACGGCCTGCGTCGTGGGTTGAGCGTGAATAACCTGGACCACCCGATCGAAGTACCAGTAGGTAAAGCAACGCTGGGTCGTATCATGAACGTGTTGGGTGATCCCATCGACATGAAAGGCGATATCGGCGAAGAAGAGCGTTGGGCTATTCACCGTGCAGCGCCAAGCTATGAAGAGCTGTCAAGTTCACAGGAACTGCTGGAAACCGGCATTAAGGTTATCGACCTGATGTGTCCGTTTGCCAAGGGCGGTAAAGTGGGTCTGTTCGGTGGTGCGGGCGTAGGTAAAACCGTAAACATGATGGAGCTGATCCGTAACATCGCGATCGAGCACTCCGGTTACTCTGTGTTTGCTGGTGTTGGTGAGCGTACCCGTGAAGGTAACGACTTCTACCACGAAATGACCGACTCCAACGTAATCGATAAAGTATCACTGGTTTATGGCCAGATGAACGAGCCACCAGGTAACCGTCTGCGTGTAGCATTGACCGGTTTGACCATGGCGGAAAAATTCCGTGATGAAGGCCGTGACGTACTGTTGTTCGTCGATAACATTTACCGTTATACCCTGGCTGGTACGGAAGTCTCTGCACTGCTGGGGCGTATGCCTTCTGCGGTAGGTTATCAGCCGACGCTGGCGGAAGAGATGGGCGTTCTGCAAGAACGTATCACCTCAACAAAAACTGGTTCTATCACCTCTGTTCAGGCCGTTTACGTTCCTGCGGATGACTTGACTGACCCATCACCAGCCACCACCTTTGCCCACTTGGATGCAACTGTGGTACTGAGCCGTCAGATCGCTTCTCTGGGTATTTACCCAGCAGTTGACCCGCTGGACTCTACCAGCCGTCAGTTGGATCCGCTGGTCGTTGGTCAGGAACACTACGATGTGGCTCGTGGCGTGCAGTCTATTCTGCAACGTTATCAGGAACTGAAAGACATCATCGCGATTCTGGGTATGGACGAGCTGTCTGAAGAAGACAAGCTGGTGGTATCCCGTGCGCGTAAGATTCAGCGCTTCCTGTCTCAGCCGTTCTTCGTTGCTGAAGTATTTACTGGTTCTCCGGGTAAATACGTTTCCCTGAAAGAAACCATCCGTGGCTTTAAAGGGATTATGGACGGCGAATACGACCACCTGCCAGAGCAGGCGTTCTACATGGTTGGTTCCATTGACGAAGTCGTGGAAAAAGCCAAGAAACTGTAACGCCTTGTAGGAGGGTGACATGGCTATGACTTACCATCTGGATGTCGTGAGTGCGGAGCAGCAAATGTTCTCCGGTCTGGTGCAGAAGATCCAGGTAACGGGGAGCGAAGGCGAACTGGGTATTTATCCGGGACATGCCCCTCTGCTCACTGCCATTAAACCGGGTATGATTCGTATCGTTAAGCAGCACGGTGAAGAAGAGTATATCTACCTTTCTGGTGGCGTCCTTGAGGTGCAGCCGAATATGGTTACCGTACTGTCTGATACCGCTATTCGTGGACAGGATTTGGATGAAGCCCGTGCGTTGGAAGCGAAACGCAAAGCAGAAGACCATATCCGTAATTCGCATGGCGACGTGGATTATGCTCAGGCTTCCGCAGAGCTGACCAAAGCGATTGCGAAGCTGCGTGTTATCGAGCTGACCAGAAAAGCGATGTAACAGGTAAGCTTGCAATAATTGAAGGCCAGTCAGTTCACACTGACTGGCCTTTTTGTATTTAAGGTGATGCCTTTACACGGGCTTATTTTTTCTTCAGGAAGTCGCCAAGTACCAGATTGCCTTTGGCATCACGCGTAAACGTCTCCGGAACGGTAACGGATACGACGTTATTTACTGTGATTTCCTTACCTTGCGCGTTAACCGAACGGTCTTCTTTGATGAAATAGTTGGTGTTATCGATATTGCCGACAACCGCATCATCATATTTACCCGCTTTGGTTTTCAGCGAAATGTTGTTCTTGAAGACGCCTTGTTTTTCCGGGCCTGAGTAAGGGCTTGGACGGAAAATAAAGTTAAAGCGCTCGTTATCCAACGCGATGTTGTCTTCAACGATCAGTGCGCCAGGGTTGAAGTTGTCAGTGAAACCATCGAGTTTGTTACCCACGGCAATGCTGTGTTTAACCTGATGCGCCACTGGCTGGCCTTCGCCACCCATTTTGAAACCATTGCTGGTGTTGTTCATGGCAATTGAATTCTCGATCACCACAACGCCGTTGGCACCGTCTTCAATTTTGTTAAACAGGTCGAAGCCGTCATCGATGTTGTTGTGCGAAAACGCACCGCGGATCACGTTGCCTTCACCGACACGCATTTTCACCGCAAAACCGTCGGCGTTTATTTTGCCTGGGTCTTGGTTGCTGTGAGATTCTGAGTTCAGGATCAGGTTATGGCTGGCCCACAGTGGTCTGCCTACATCGGCCGTCGAGGTTACCTGAATACCGGTATCGTCAGCGTGGTGCGCCAGAACACGTTCGATGGTGTTGTAGCTCCCTTCGATACGGAACGGTTTCTCGGTGATTTCAATCCCTTTAACATGCCAATGGCTCGCCTTCAGTTGCAAGCCGTGAATGACGGCTTTATTACCGACGGTAAACAGGTTCTTGACGGCTTTTTGTTGGCCGCTGGCGCTGACAGGGATTTCAGTTGCGCTGTAATCGCCATCGTTGAGCCAAATGGTGCCGCCTGCTGGCAGCGCAGCGACGGCGCTGGCTAAATCGAGCGGTGCATTTTTACTGCCGTTGTTGCTAGCTGAACCCTGTGGCGAAACATACAAATTTTTGGCATCAGCATAAGCTACTTTTTCAACCTTGAACGTGCTCTCTTTGACCGCTTTATCATCCCCATCCGCAGGTTGGTAAGCGAGCTTGAATTCAGCGCTATTACCGGCAATTTTTGCTGGCAGAGAGAACATCTCACCTGCTTTTACCTGCTTGGCATCACCCAGAGATTTACCGTCTTGTGAAACGGTGATCGTACCGTTGTAATTGGCTTTGGCCTGTACCACATAGTTTTCGCTGGTGGTTTTAGGCGATGACATCACCTGAAGCAACGGATCGTAAGCCTTGACTTTAAATTCTGGTGACGCTTTGGTTTGCGCCGGTGCCGTAGTCAACTGTGCATTACTGACGATGATTTTGGCGTTACGGGAAGCAAAGAAACCGACGTAGTAGTGGTCTTTGTCCAGCTTGGTGACAACATCCGCGCCTTTGACTTCTTTTGATACCCAGTTATCTGTGCCTTTCGGTGCATAAGAGGTAATGAAGCCGTCGTTGGTACGTTCCAGTTTCAGACGGAAAGTCGGTGTCTGCTCCAGATTGACGTTTTCCTGGTAGCTGGTTTTGGTAATTTTGGCGCCTGCGTTGCCCCATGGCTGGGTTACACCATTACGCAAAATAGCCTGTAGTTTGATTTCAGTATGCGATTTTTTATCCTGCGTCATGATGGCGTTCATCACCATGTTGGACGCCGCAGGGAATTCCTCATACCCTTCTTTCAACGGTTCCTGACGCGGCACGCCGATAATATCGCGCACCAGAATTCCCGCGCCTTCCTGAGCCGCAGGCTTGGCGCCGTTTTCTGGCCCAAACTGCTCCACGGTAATATCAGACTGAAGCGTAAAATTCACATTGGCAGGTAACTGCGTATAGAAGAACGTCAGTCCGTCATGGGTGTTGGCAATCTTTCCGCCACGACTTTCGATCGTGATAGGTGCGGATAAATCAGCGTTATCCCCCGGCGCTAATTTCTTACCGTTAATGGTGACGTCGTTAACGCCAATTTTTTCCGGCAGAACGTTGGATGAGAAGTTTATATCTGTCGACTGACCAAAGGCCATTCCGTGCCAGACGGGGGTTGATTCTGTTGCGGCGTGTGTACTGAAGCTGAAGAGTAATGCATTCGTCAACGCGACGGCTGCGAGGCGTGAAGAACGGTGTTTCCGTGCAAAATCACATTTTTGTGAAGAACAACGTTTCATTGTGTCTCCTTCGTTATTGAATTATTCGCCCGCGTATATTGCTATAAATGAAACACTGTTTCTTTTGTGTGTGTCACAAATGGAAATACTTAAAAACAAAGTCTGCTTTTTATAAAACAACGTGCCGTTTTTGTTGTTGAGGATCTCATTCTTTCCTCATGCGAATTCATGGTTTTGCGAGTGACTTTCAGAAAAAGCTCACTAAAAATCATCAGTGTTATGCCGGAATTTCGGTAAACTCTGGTTATTCAGGCCGTAATCGGTTGATCACTTTTATTCTGCGGGGCTGTGGCTTCGTATTGTCAGGATGCTTATGTCAAATAATGCTATGAGTGTGGTTATTCTCGCTGCGGGTAAAGGAACCCGTATGTATTCCGATCTTCCTAAGGTGTTACACCCACTGGCGGGCAAACCGATGGTTCAGCATGTTATTGATGCGGCCATGACGACAGGCGCACAGCACGTTCATCTGGTATACGGTCACGGCGGTGATTTGTTAAAACGTGAATTGGCCGATCCGGCATTGAACTGGGTGTTGCAGGCGGAACAGTTAGGAACGGGCCATGCGATGCAACAGGCCGCCCCACATTTTGCTGATGATGAAGATATCCTGATGTTGTATGGCGATGTACCGCTGATTTCAGTGAAAACGCTGGAGCGTTTACGTCAGGCTAAACCGCAGGGCGGGATCGGCCTGTTGACAGTAAAACTGGACGATCCGACGGGCTATGGCCGGATTGTGCGTGAGAACGGTGCTGTCGTCGGGATTGTTGAACACAAAGATGCCAGCGAAGCACAGCGCCAGATTAACGAGATCAATACCGGCATATTGATTGCCAACGGCAAAGATTTGAAGCGCTGGTTAAGCCAGTTGAACAACAACAACGCCCAGGGGGAGTTTTATATCACCGACATTATTGCGATGGCGGCGGCGGAAGATCAGCGTGTTGAAGCGGTCCATCCCGAACGACTGAGTGAAGTTGAGGGCGTCAATAATCGCCTGCAACTGTCGGCGCTGGAGCGGGTTTATCAACGTGAACAGGCGGATAAGCTGCTGCTGGCCGGCGTGATGCTGCTCGACCCGGCACGATTTGATCTACGTGGCGAACTGACTCATGGTCGCGATGTGGTGATTGATGTCAATGTCGTTGTGGAAGGCAATGTTCAACTCGGTAATCGGGTGAAAATTGGTGCAGGCTGTGTGATCAAAAACGCCATCATTGGCGATGATTGTGAGATCAGTCCTTATTCCGTATTGGAGGATGCCGTTCTGGAAGCGCAGTGCACCATCGGGCCATTTGCCCGCTTGCGCCCAGGATCTGAACTGGCCGAGGGGGCGCACGTTGGCAATTTTGTTGAACTGAAAAAAGCGCGTCTGGGGAAAGGATCAAAAGCGGGACATCTTAGCTATTTAGGTGATGCGGATATCGGTTCCGGTGTTAATATTGGTGCAGGAACGATCACCTGTAATTATGATGGTGCGAATAAACACAAAACGATTATTGGTGATGATGTGTTTGTCGGTTCGGATACGCAACTTGTGGCACCCGTCAGCGTTGCCAGCGGCGCGACGATTGGTGCAGGCACGACGGTGACGCGCGATGTGGCAGAGAACGAGCTGGTGATCAGCCGTGTGAAGCAGAAACATATCTCTGGGTGGTTACGTCCGGTGAAAAAGAAATAATATTTGATGCCTCCGCACGCGGCGGAGGCGGTTTTGTCCTGTGCTTTGACCGATTTCAGAGTACAAAACAAAACATAATAATCCCCAACTCTCTACAAGGCTCGGGGAACCCGGAAAAACCGGAACAATCAGGTCTAAGACATCCCTGGTGACACAATATGTCACTTTTATAGGAATACACATCCATGTGTGGAATTGTAGGCGCAGTTGCGCAACGTGATGTTGCAGAAATTTTACTGGAAGGTTTACGCCGTCTTGAGTACCGTGGCTATGACTCTGCGGGTCTGGCGGTTGTTGACAGCGAAGGGCATGTCGCTCGCTTGCGCCGTTTGGGTAAGGTGCAGGTGCTGTCTCAGGCCGCTGATGAGCATGAGCTACACGGTGGTACGGGTATCGCCCATACCCGCTGGGCAACGCACGGTGAACCTTCTGAAGAGAATGCGCACCCGCATGTTTCTGAACATATCACTATCGTCCATAACGGGATTATTGAAAACCACGAACCGCTGCGCGAACTGATGATCGGTCGCGGTTATCGTTTTGTTTCTGAGACTGATACTGAAGTCGTTGCCCATCTGGTGCATTTCGAACAGAAAGAGAATGGCGGAACGCTGGTTGACGTCGTTAAGCGTGTGATCCCACAACTGCGCGGTGCTTATGGCATGGTGGTGTTGGATAACCGCGATCCAAGCGTATTAGTCGCCGCGCGCTCTGGTAGCCCGCTGGTGATTGGCCGTGGTGTGGGTGAGAACTTTATTGCTTCCGATCAGCTGGCATTGTTACCTGTGACTCGCCGCTTCATGTTCCTGGAAGAAGGCGACGTGGCGGAGATCACTCGTCGTGACGTGCGCGTGTTTGATAAATCAGGCCAGCTTGCTACACGCGAAGAAATTGAATCAAAAGTGAATTACGATGCCGGTGACAAAGGCGCGTATCGTCACTACATGCAAAAAGAGATCTACGAACAGCCGATGGCAATCAAGAACACCCTTGAAGGGCGTTTCAGCCACGGTGAGATCAATCTTTCTGAATTAGGCCCGAAAGCGGATGAACTGCTGGCGAAAGTTGAGCACGTTCAGATTATCGCCTGTGGTACGTCCTACAACTCCGGTATGGTTTCCCGCTACTGGTTTGAAGCGCTGGCGGGGATTCCGTGCGACGTAGAAATCGCTTCCGAATTCCGCTATCGCAAACCTGCCGTGCGTAAGAACAGCCTGATGATTACGCTGTCTCAGTCTGGTGAAACGGCGGATACGCTGGCGGCATTGCGTTTGTCCAAAGAGCTGGGCTATCTGGGGTCGCTGGCTATCTGTAACGTTGCCGGTTCCTCGCTGGTGCGTGAGTCCGATCTGGCGCTGATGACCAAAGCAGGCGTAGAGATTGGCGTGGCCTCGACCAAAGCGTTCACCACCCAGCTTACCGTTCTGCTGATGCTGGTGGCGCGTGTTGGCCGTTTGCGCGGTATGGATGCACAGATTGAGCATGACATTGTTCATGGTTTGCAGGCACTGCCAGCACGTATTGAGCAGATGCTGTCTCAGGACAAACTCATCGAATCTCTGGCGGAAGGTTTCTCTGACAAGCATCATGCGCTGTTCCTCGGCCGTGGCGATCAGTACCCGATCGCGATGGAAGGCGCGCTGAAGCTGAAAGAGATCTCTTACATTCACGCTGAAGCCTATGCGGCGGGTGAGCTGAAACACGGCCCGCTGGCGCTGATTGATGCCGATATGCCGGTTGTCGTCGTCGCACCGAACAACGAACTGTTGGAAAAATTGAAATCCAACATCGAAGAAGTTCGGGCGCGCGGCGGCGAGCTGTATGTCTTCGCTGACGAAGACGCGGGTTTCACCAGCAGCGAAAATATGAAAATTATTCCGCTGCCGCATATCGAAGAAGTGATTGCGCCAATCTTCTACACGGTGCCGTTGCAACTGCTGTCTTATCACGTCGCGCTGATTAAAGGCACGGACGTCGACCAGCCACGCAACCTGGCGAAATCCGTTACCGTAGAATAATTTTCCGGTATTTTATTGGTTATTACTGTCCGCCTTATGCTGATAAGCATAAGGCGGATAACGAGAATGTTTCCACCTGTTGTGATTGGTATGTTGGCACGGCTGTTAGGATGAACGCACGATGTGTCCTTTACGTTGGCGTCGATCGCACCAGATAGTGAAAATTCCGGCCAGTGCCACGACGGACGCTCCCATCAGAGTGGCATATCCTGGTAGATTATCGAGGAATAAATAACCGATCACCATCGACCACACCAACGTGGTGTAATCGAACGGTGCCAGTAGTGACGCATCTGCATAGCGCAGGCTGAGGGTCACTAAAATTTGTGCTATCCCACCAAATAGGCCGCAGCCTATGAGTAACAGCCACTGCCAGCCATGTGGCATTTTCCAGCCAAATACCAGCGTACACAGCCCAATCAGGGTCGTCATCAGGGAAAAATAAAAGACGATGGCTCCAGGTGATTCTGCACCATTCAAAAAACGAATTTGTATACTCGACGTGGCTGCGCAGGCAGCGGCCAGTAGAGCAAATATGGCGCCGAGAGCTGTACCATTCAGCGCAAAGCCCGATGAAAACAACGCGCTGCTAACGGTTAAATTAGCTGAAAGCATAATCAGAATGCCGCTGAAGCCAACCATCACTGCCAGCCAACGGGAAAAGCGAACATTTTCTTTTAATAAAAGGGCTGCCATTAATACGGTAAATAGCGGTGCGGCATAACTAATGGCTGTCGCATCTGCCAGCGAAATATAGACCAGTGCCAGATAATTAAAATACATGCCACCAGTGCCGGAAACCCCCCGAATTAGGTGACCGAAAATATTTTTAGTTTTTATCTGTTGCCGGATGTTGCCCTGAATTGTCAGCCATAGCAGGAGCGGGAATAGCGCGATAAAAGAACGGAAAAAAATGACTTCACCGGTAGGGATCGCACCGTTCAATCCTTTCACACAAGCCAGCATAAGTGTGGCGCAAAGTGCTGAGAGGATTTTCAGCAACACCCCGAGTCTGGCATTCATGGTATTACCTTATTAGTTACGCACGTAGACCGCGTAACCTTATTACGCCCCTCACGCGCCCGATAAGATAATTTTGCTCTGCCAGAATAACGTTTACTTATTATTCCCCATTCGGTGTCATATAAATTACATATCCCGTAACAGGGTTTCTGTCTTACCTCCTTCAAGGCAATGTCGATATAGTCGCTATTAGTCCATAAATAGCGCTGAGCTGGCAGTCAACGGCGTGTATTCAACGAACTCACACTTTGGAGAAACATCATGACTTTGAAATATAGCGCCTGTTCGGTGTTAGCCTTGCCACTGGTTCTGGCTTTTTCGCCGGCGAAGGCGGATTTGCTCTCCGATATTACCGCTCGCGGTGATCTGCGATGCGCGGTCTATTCCGATGTACCGCCGTTCTCCTCTCCCGATCCGAAAACGCGCCAATTGGCAGGTATGGACGTGGATTTGTGTCATGCACTGGCAAAAGAGATAGGGTTGAAGGTTACGCTGGTTCCGACCTCCGTGGAGGCTCGCATCGCCGTCATCGCAACAGGACGTGCAGACGTGCTGATTGCCAATCTTGCCTACACCAAAACCCGTGGTAATCAGATTCAGTTTAGCGACCCGTACTATGTTGCTAAAGAGATGCTGCTGGTAAAAAAAGCCAATGCGGATAAGGCTATTGAGGATTTCAAAGGTCAACGCATCAGCGCAACCAAAGGCACCACGTCTGAGCAATCTATTCACCTGAAAGGCGGTAAAGCCGTGACCTTCCAGGATGCTGCCTCTGCCTTCCTGGCATTGCAGCAAAATAAAGCCGTAGGTTTTGTAACCAATACCATGACGGGGATCAAAATGATTTCGCAGGCAAAAAAAGATGGCATTGAGTTGGCGATGATAAAAGAGCCTATGGCGCTGGAGCCGATTGGCGTGGGTATGAAACGCGATGAACCCGCGCTGCTGGCGAAGGTCAACAGCAGCCTGAAAACCATGGATGATAACGGCACTATTGATGGTATCTGGGATACCTGGATTGGCCCGAATACCGAGTACAAGATGGTACGTGAAGAACGTGTTCAGCCGCTGGCTAACCTGAAATTTGAACCGCTGGAATAAGTTATGGAGCTGTTAGCACGTGACCGCACTATGCTGAATAAAACCGAGAATGTCGATACGGTGAGGCTATCCACGATGGGTAGCCGTGCCTGGCTAGTGGAAGCGCCCGGTGAATTCAGCTTGGCTGCTCAGCGCCGTATCTGGTCGCTGGCACAGAAGCTTGCAGGGCGTGATGAGGTGGAATCGTTAATTCCTGGTGTGACTAATTTGCTGATTTTGTTGCGTGCTACACCAGACGATCCTGACGATTTCCCACGACGGCTGCTGTGTTATTGGCAGCAGGCCAGCGAGGTTCACCCCAAAGGCAAGCGTATTGACATTCCAGTGACGTACGGCGGCGAACTGGCAAGCGATCTGGATGCTGTCTGTCGCCATACTGGCTTCTCCGCGAAAGAGGTTATTCGCCGTCACTATCAGGGCAGCTATACGGTCGTTGCTCTCGGCAGTGCGCCCGGTTTTGGGTATTTGCACGGTCTTGATCCGTTACTTGCTACGCCGCGTAAAAAAGTGCCGTCGTTTAACATGCTTAAAGGCACGGTCACCATCGGCGGGCCACAAACGGGAGTGTCGGTGCTGACGGGGCCGAACGGCTGGAATGCCATTGGTTTTGCCGATCTGGTGATGTTTGATCCGCTGGCGGATAACCCCGCGCTAATGGCGCCAGGCGATACCATCCGCTTTATACCGCAGAGGATTGAGCTGTGATTGAAATTGAGCGAACGGGAGCACTGAATACCGTACAGGATTTGGGGCGTAAGCATTTTCGGCATCTTGGCGTATCGGTAAGCGGTGTAATGGATACGCTGGCATTACGGGCGGGGAATACGCTTCTCGGCAACGACGATAACGCTGCCGCTATTGAAGTGCAGGTATTCCCCTTGCGCGTACGCTTTCGTCAGGCGATGTCGATTGCACTCACGGGGGCTGATTGCCGTGCCTTGCTTGATGGTGTGGAGCTACCGCCATGGTGGGGGTGCCGCGTGGAAAAAGATCAGGTGTTGGAGATGCGTTTTCCACGCTCCGGTGCCAGGGGGTATTTATGTGTCGCGGGGGGCATTGATGTGCCGTTAGTGATGGGATCACGTAGTACGGCGCTGCGCGGCGGGTTTGGTGGGTTATACGGCCGACCGATAGAGAAAGGGGATGTATTGCCCGTTGGGGTATCCACCGCTCCGCCGCTGCCCGCTTGCGGTGTGGGAATTGAACCGCCGGATGTTGCCCTGCGTGATGTTTTCCCCATCCTCGACAATGACACCCTGTCAATCCGCGCTATCCCTTCAGGTGAGTATCACCTGTTTGCACATGATTCAGAGCGTTTCTGGCAGCAACCATGGCAAGTGTCGCTACAGAGTAACCGAACGGGTTATCGGTTGTCGGGTGAACCTATCCAACCTTCCCACGTTATTGAGATGCGTTCTTACGGGCTGATCCCCGGTATTGTTCAAGTCCCTCCAGCGGGGGAGCCAATCATTCAGTTGAGCGATGCCAATACGGCAGGCGGCTACCCCAAAATGGCCTGTGTGATTGAAGAAGATCTCTGGCGTCTTGGTCAGCTACAGGCAGGGAAGTCGATTCAGTTCATTCAAAGCGACGCAAAAGAGTCCGTTGTGGTACGACGTGCCACTGAGCGCTGGCTGGCACGCCTGAAAGCGTTAGCGTTGCCGCTGGCATCCATGACTGAGCAGAGGACATAATGAAAATTGATGTGAATTCCGACATGGGCGAAGGTTTTGGTGTCTGGCGTGTCTGCGATGATGACGCCATGATGCGGATTGTTTCGTCCGCCAATATTGCCTGTGGCTTTCATGCGGGCGATCCGGCGATCATGACGCGAATGGTGCGGCTGGCAAAAGTACACGGTGTGGGTATTGGCGCGCATCCTGGGCTGCCTGATAAATTGGGATTTGGGCGCAAAGAGATGGCCTTTAGCGCCGACGAACTGTGCCAGCAGGTGGTGTACCAAATTGGTGCGCTATGTGCGTTGGCCAAAAATGAAGATATGCGCGTTTCCCACGTCAGTTTTCATGCGGCGTTGGGCAATATGATCAACCGTGATGACATATTAGCGCTTCAGGTAATGCAGGCCATACATCGTCTTGATCCTGAACTGATTATTTTCTCTCAGCCGGATACCATTATTGAGCGCGCCGCTCGTGAGGCAGGCTTGAGAAGCCTCACGCTATTTTTAGCGGATCGTGCCTATGATGCACAGGGGCATTTGGTGCCGCGTGGCACCGCCGGGGCGTTGATTAGCGAAGAAAAACAGGTACGCGAGCGTGTACGCCAGTTTTTGGAACAAGGCACGGTCAAGACGATTGAAGGGGAGTGGATTTCTGTTCGCGCCAGGTCTATTTTGGTCCACAGCGACACACCAGGTTCGGTTGAACTGGCTGCCATTGTGCGTAGTGAAATCGAAGCCTGTAGCGGCACTGTCGCGCCCGCAGCGGATGTTGTCGCACTATCATAAACTCTCCCTGCTAATCCGCGATGCACCTGGGGTTCCCCTCTTCACCCCTAGGAGTGAAGAGGGCTCGATTAATGGCAACCGTTGCAGAATGCTCTCAGGCGTGCGCATCCGGTCTCAAGGCGTTCCATGCTCGTAGCGTAAGAAAGACGAATATACGGGCTAATACCATAGGCGGCTCCTTGTACCGTTACTACGTATTGCTCTTCAATCAGCGCCATGACAAAGTCAGCATCGCTTTCAATGCGCCGTCCGCCTGCACTGGTCTTGCCAATGAAATTGGCGATATTCACAAACAGATAAAAAGCCCCCTGCGGTTTGTGGCAGTGCAGGCCGTCAATGGCTGCCAGTTTTTCCAGTACGAAATCCCGACGCTGGCGATAAATCATGGCGCGCTCTTTAAGCAGATCCTGTGGGCCATCTAATACCGCAATCGCTGCTGCCTGCGCCAGCGTCGATATGCCGCCCGCATTTTGCGTGTTCACATTGCTCATTGCTTTGATTAACGCAACGGGACCCCCACAAAAACCCAGTCGCCAGCCCGTCATTGAGTATGCTTTTGACACACCGTTGACCGTGAGTACGCGATCAAACAGACGTGGTTCGACCTGCGCCATAGTCAAAAATTTGCAGTCGTCATAAATCAGGTGCTCGTATATATCATCGGTCATGATCCAGACATGCGGATTATCCAACATGACATCGGCGATAGCCTGTAACTCATCCCGGCTTGCCACGGCTCCGGTGGGGTTGCTCGGATAATTCAGCAATAGCCATTTGGTGTTCGGCGTGATCGCATGAGCAATATCTTGCGGCAAGGGTTTAAAATTATGCTCTTCACGGCAAGTGACGGGCACAGGTGTACCGCCAGCAAATTTTACGATGTCGGCGTAGCTTATCCAGGAAGGCGTGGGAATGATGACTTCGTCACCCGGATTAATTGTTGCCATCATGGCATTGAAAATAATCTGCCGGGCACCGCCGGAGGTAATGATTTGGCTGATGTCGTAGTTGAGATGGTTATCGCGCTTGAATTTGCGCTGAATAGCCGCCCGTAGCGCGGGCGTGCCGTCGGTCGGTGGATAGCGCGTATCGCCCGCGAGGGCGGCAGCATAAGCCGCTTCAATCGCGTGCACCGGAGTAGGGAAGTCCGGCTCACCGGTTGAAAGCCCAACCACATCAATGCCCTGAGCGGCAAGGTCACGTGCTTTTTGCGTCATCGCGACGGATGCGGAAATAGCGATGTTATTAAGTCGATCGGCAATATCTGGCATATCACAGGTGTTCCAGGTCATGAGTCTGCGGGAGACTACGCAAGGGCGCAGTAGGTGAGTGTCATCAATAAGCAAGGTGACGTGTATCGAGGATAGGGAACCGACGGTGTGAGCGGTTAATACTGCTTTGTTGTGGGGACATAACCGAATGCGATAGTTAACTGGATGGTTTCTCCTCTCGTGATGCAACGGTTCGTGGATCTGCTCTGTAACGGTGCGTTCCACCAGAAGCTGGATGTCGTGCATTTTCAGCCTTCGCCTTTGCTGGCGCTGTCGTCGTTGAAGCGCGTCATAACTGGCACATGCATTGCTAGTTATGGTCGGGGTGACATTAAGGGGGGATACCATCAATGAATCTGCGCCGCTTGAAATATTTTATTAAAATCGTCGATGTGGGTAGCCTGACGCAGGCTGCGGATATTCTGCATATCGCCCAGCCTGCGTTGAGCCAGCAACTCGCTACGCTGGAAGGTGAAGTGAATCAGCAACTGTTGATCCGCACCAAGCGGGGTGTTACGCCGACCAATGCAGGTAAGATCCTTTATAGTCACGCACAGGCGATTTTACGCCAGTGCGCGCAGGCACAGAGTGCTATTGACCGGGCCGGTGGGGAATTGAGCGGCAATGTATCGGTAGGTCTCGCGCCAGGAACGGCGGCTCAGCAGCTTGCGCTTCCTTTAATGGCTGAAGTACAGCGCCAATATCCCGGCATCGTGCTCTATTTCAATGAAAATTTCGGCACCACGCTGAGTGAGTTGATCATGAATGGTCGCATGGATATGGCGGTGATTTATGACAACCGAAATATCCACGGGCTGCGTTTTATTCCTTTGATGAAAGAACCTCTGTGTTTTGTTTGTCCGCATAGCCTGGTAAAGCCGAAAAAAGAGATTACGCTGGCGGATGTCGCACAACACGATCTGTTCTTACCACGCATTTACAACATCATGCGCAAAATCGTGGATGAGGCATTCATAAAAGAAGGGCTGACCTATCAAGTTAAATGTGAAATTGAATCACAAACCACACTCAATGCCGCTCTGGCAGCGGGTATAGGCTGTACGATCATGCCGGATTCGGCGGCGCGCAGCATGTTGAACGCCTCCAACGCGTGGATGGCGAAAATCGTCGAGCCAGATATCTATGCTTCACTCTCATTCTGTATGTCCGATCATCTGTCGCTCTCAGAACCTGCGGAAGCCGTGAAAAATATTCTTCTGTCGCTAATGGCGGATAGAACACCAGACAACCGACCACTGGCCTTGGTGAGTTAATAAGCTGCGCTTATCCCCGTAAAGTGAAACCCTCTTACTGGCCTGTACAGGAGTCAGGCTAGAGTGTTGTCAGGACATCTTGCCTATGTGCAGATGCATGATGACTTATGCCAGAGATTGGCCAGAGATGAAACCAAAGACAATGACACTCGCCGAACTTCGCCTGCTTGCCAAAACACTGCGAAAAACAGCCGTTAATCGCATCGAAATTAATGGGAAAGGCTGGTCGGTGCGCATGACCCGTGTCCCGACCGTACCCGTGGTGCTTCCTCCTGCCGAACCGTCAGAGCCACCACACGTTATTTTTACGGTGTGTGCGCCGCTGCCCGGTCAGCTTTTACTGCGTCATCCCTTGCTGGACTCGTACTACGTGACGCCCGAAAAAGATGTACAAGTTAATGATATTCTGGGTTTTATTAAAGTCGGTGTGGTGTATCTACCGCTCAGAAGTACGGTCAGCGGCACGGTCGTTGCTGTCGAGTCCGCAGATGAACAGCCGGTTGAATATGGGAGCGAAATTTTCCGTATCCGAACCTCGTCAGGATTATAAGTCCCCCTTATTGCCTCACATTATTTATGTCTTATACCAACTTGAAATAACGTCTTACAGTCGAAACAGAGAATAAAACAGCATGATGATAGGAGAGGTTCAATGCCATTTTCGGATTATAACGTTGCCCTGGTAACTGGAGCATCCGCAGGGATGGGTGAGGCAATTGTCGAACGGTTATGCCGGGAAGGCATCACGGTACATGCGGTTGCCCGCCGCCGTGAACAATTGGCGGCACTGGCTGAGCGCACTGGGTGCATCCCGCATGCGGTGGATGTCGCCGATTTGCATGCGCTGACCGAACTGTGTCGCGATCTTAAGGTGGATATTCTGGTCAATAATGCGGGGGTATCGCACCCAGGATCTATCCTCAACGCGGGTGAAAACGTGATTGACACTCAGGTGGATGTTAACTTACGTGCCGTGCTGCACTTGTGTCGACTTCTGGTGCCTGGAATGATGGCTCGGGACTGTGGTCACATCATTAACATCACCTCGATTGCAGCGATTTATAACTTCAACGGTAATTCCATTTATCACGCCACCAAAGCCGGGGTGCACGCTCTGTCACGCCAACTGCGCGTCGATTGTTACGGTAAACGGGTACGCGTTACCGAAATTTGTCCTGGCCGTGTTGCAACGGATATTTTCGGCAATGTGTCTGGCGATTATGAAGAGGCGCGCAAACGCTTTATCGAAGGATTTGAACTGCCGCAGGCGCAAGATATTGCGGACTGTGTTGCGTTTGCCCTCAGTGCCCCGATAGCGGTGAACATCGGTAACATCGAGATTACTCCGACGCTGCAAGTACCTGGCGGGCTTTCAACCATGCGGCCTGGCGACGGTATCGCCTGATTTTCAAGGGGTACAGTATATGGCGCTCGATTTCACAACCTTTATGACAGGCCGCTATGCCGACGTGATTGTTGAAGGTGCGATGATTACGCTGAAACTGGCTGTGGGAGCCTGGTTGCTGGCCATGTTCATTGCGCTGATTCTGTTGGTGATAAGGCTGACAGAGCGCCGCGTAGCGATATGGATAGTCGCCGCCTACGTCTCTTATCATCGCAATGTACCGACACTCATTCAGTTGATGATGTGGTACTTCGCCATTCCCACACTGTTGCCGGAATCGCTGCAAATGTGGATCAACAGCTTCAATGCTGAATTCCTGTTTTCGATGTTTGCACTGGGTTTGTGTCAGGCCGCCTATTTTTCGGAGGATATCCGCAGTGGTCTGCGCGCGATTCCAGACGGACAAAACGAGGCATCCCGTGCATTGGGGATGAGTTTTATGCGCTCCATGCGTTCAGTGATCCTGCCACAGGGCATCCGTAACGCGCTGCCGTCGCTGATCAACCACACCGTACTGTTATTTAAAAACACCAGTCTGGCAATGGTGATTGGTGTAGCAGAGCTGACGTATGTCACCCGCGATCTGGAGAACCAGACGTTCCGTACCTTTGAAGCTTATTTGATCGGTACGCTAGGGTATCTGATATTTTCCCTGCTACTGATGGGGGCGGGGGCGCTGCTATCGCGTCACTATCAACGGGTGTATGCGAGGTAACGACGATGTTTGATATTTTCACGATCCTGCGTGACCATGGAATGTTGCTTTTGATGGGGCAATACCCGAGCGGGCCTCTCGGCGGTGTACTTTGTACTCTGTTGATTTCATTGCTCGCGGTGTTGCTGTCGTTCCCACTTGGTGTTTTGGTTGGGTTAGCGCGGCTATCACCGTGGCGCTGGTTAAGCTGGCCCGCCACGTGCTGGGTATATACGTTGCGTGGCATTCCACTGATGATGGTTGTGTTCTGGACCTATTTCTGTGTGCCGCTGCTTATCGGCCATAACATCAGCGGTTTTTCGACCATGCTATGCACACTCGTGATTTACGAGAGTGCCTACATTGCCGAGATTGTGCGCGGAGGGATTCAGGCGCTGCCGTCAGGGCAATATGAAGCCTCGCGTGCATTGGGGATGAGCCACCTGAAAGCCTTACGGCTGGTGATCTTACCCCAGGCGTTATTTAACTCGCTGCCAAGCCTGATCAGCCAGCTGGTGTCGATTATCAAAGACAGCACATTGGGCTATGTGATTAACGTTCCTGAGCTGACCTACGCGGCTAATCAAGTGAGTAACCAACTGCTTACCAAACCGTTTCAGGTTTTCGCCATTGTCGCACTGAGTTACTACATCATCTGTTTTAGTTTGACTTTTTTAGCGAACCGACTTGAAAGCTGGATTGCCAACAAACGACTGAATGAACAATCCCCGTCGGGTGATGATAACCCTCATCAATTATTTTTCGCCAACCCTAATCTGAAGAAGGAGGCACCATGATCCCGATGATTTTATTTAATCAGGTCAATAAATGGTACGGTGAGTATCAGGCGCTGACCGATCTGAGTGCTGAAGTTAAACCTGGTGAAGTGGTGGTGGTTTGCGGTCCATCCGGTTCTGGAAAATCCACGCTAATTCGTACCGTCAATCGTTTAGAGCCTATTGAGCAAGGGCAGATCTTATTTGATGGTATGGATATTCATGGCACCAGTACGCGACTGAATCAACTGCGTACACGCATTGGCTTTGTCTTTCAGAACTTCAACCTGTTCCCGCACGTATCGGTTATGGATAACATCATGATGTCGCCGATCAAGGTGCTGGGCATGAAACGTTCAGAAGCCCGTAAGAACGCAGGAGAATTGCTTGAGCGGGTGGGGTTGTCACACAAAGCACAAGCGTATCCCGCACAACTTTCCGGTGGGCAACAGCAGCGCGTGGCAATTGCGCGCGCACTGGCGATGAAGCCACCTGTCATGTTATTTGACGAACCGACATCGGCGCTCGATCCTGAAATGGTCGGCGAAGTGCTGAATGTGATGCGCGGTCTGGCACAAGAAGGAATGACTATGATGTGTGTGACGCATGAAATGAATTTTGCCCGTGACGTTGCCGATACCATTTGGTTTATGGATCAGGGACGAATTTTGGAGAAATCAACGCCAGCGCGATTCTTCACAGCGCCTGAGCACCCTCGTGCAAAGCGATTTTTGAGCGATTTAGTTGTATAAAATAGTGCCTGTACATCGAGGGGTGTACAGGTTTCGGCGGGTCAATACTCACAAGTCAGCCCTTCGGGTTCCCCGGTTTTGCATGGATTTTGCCCTACTGCGTTCATCTCGGAAATCAGGTGATGCAGGGGGGAATCATCCGCTGTAACTCCCCACAGAGCTTAAAAAGGCCTGAATTTCCCCGCTTACTGTGGTTGTCATAAAACTGTCATGTTGTGTACATTTTACTGTCACCAAATTGTCCTATTTTTCCTCCTGCGAACTACACTCTGATTTGATAACTCTGATTGATAACGACTCTACGTCGAGACGTCGAGTATCCCACAGGAGGGATTATGAAACTGATGCGTACCACTCTTGCCAGTGTTGTTGCGGCAACCTTTTCTCTGACAGCGGTCTCCGCTTTTGCAGCCGCTAACCTCACCGGTGCCGGTGCGACATTCCCTGCGCCTGTTTATGCCAAATGGGCTGACTCTTATCAAAAAGAAACCGGCAATAAAGTTAACTATCAAGGAATCGGTTCTTCTGGCGGTGTAAAACAGATTATCGCTAAAACGGTAGATTTCGGTGCTTCTGACGCGCCTCTGGCCGACGACAAATTAGCACAGGATGGTTTATTCCAGTTCCCAACCGTTATTGGTGGCGTGGTACTGGCAGTAAACGTTCCTGGTATCAAATCTGGCGAATTGACGCTGGACGGTAAAACACTGGGTGATATCTACCTGGGTAACATCAAAAAATGGAACGACCCGGCCATCACCAAACTGAACCCGAACGCCAAGCTGCCAGATCAGGATATCGCTGTGGTTCGTCGTGCTGACGGTTCTGGTACGTCTTTCGTGTTCACCAGCTACCTGGCAAAAGTGAACCCAGAGTGGAAAGAGAAGATTGGTGCAGGTTCTACTGTGAACTGGCCAACCGGTCTGGGCGGTAAAGGTAACGATGGTATCGCGGCGTTCGTACAACGTCTGCCTGGTTCTATCGGTTACGTAGAATACGCGTATGCCAAGCAGAACAACCTGGCTTACACCAAACTGATTTCTGCCGATGGCAAAGCGGTTAGCCCGACTGGCGCCAGCTTCAGCAACGCGGCTAAAGAGATCGACTGGAGCAAGTCTTTCGCTCAGGATCTGACGAACCAGAAAGGCGCGGATGCATGGCCGATCACCTCAACCACGTTCATCCTGGTTCAGACCAAACAGGAGAAACCTGAGCAGGGCGCTGAAGTGTTGAAATTCTTCGACTGGGCGTTCAAGAAAGGTGGCGAGCAAGCTGAAGCGCTGGATTACGCCACACTGCCAAAAGAAGTGGTTGAGCAAATCCGTGCTGCCTGGAAAACCCAGGTAAAAGACAGCAGCGGTAAAGCGCTGTACTAATTATTGTATCGACACCATCGTGTTGATAACCAGAGCGTGATGAGGTTTTCAGGTTCTGGGAAATACGTAGTGGAATAACACGTCGTATCGGGGCGGAGAGGTGATAGCAACCTCTCTGCCTTCAATAGCTTATCAAATGCAGTTAAAACGAGAAGAGAGACGTATGGCGGAGTACAAGCCAACTATCAAAGCCCCGGGGAAATATGGCGATATCCTCTTCAGCACGCTGGTAAAACTGGCGGCGCTGGTTACGCTACTGCTGTTGGGCGGCATCATCGTTTCCCTGATTGTGGCGTCCTGGCCCAGCATCGAGAAGTTCGGTTTTTCCTTCTTGTGGACGAAAGAGTGGGATGCGCCCGCAGAGCAGTTTGGTGCACTGGTTCCGATTTACGGTACGGTCGTAACCTCACTGATTGCACTGATTATTGCGATTCCGATTAGCTTTGGGATTGCGTTATTTCTGACTGAACTGGCACCCGCCTGGTTGAAACGCCCGCTTGGCGTAGCCATTGAATTGCTGGCGGCCATACCGAGTATTGTTTATGGCATGTGGGGGCTGTTCATTTTTGCTCCGCTATTCGCCAAATATTTTCAGCAGCCAGTAGGCAACGTCCTGTCCGGCATCCCTATTGTGGGTTCACTGTTCTCTGGCCCAGCATTCGGGATTGGTATTCTGGCGGCCGGCGTTATTCTGGCCATCATGATTATCCCTTACATTGCAGCGGTCATGCGTGACGTGTTTGAGCAAACGCCCGTCATGATGAAAGAATCTGCCTACGGTATTGGCTGTACAACGTGGGAAGTGATTTGGCGCATTGTACTGCCTTACACCAAGAACGGTGTCATCGGCGGGGTGATGTTGGGATTGGGGCGTGCCTTGGGGGAAACCATGGCGGTCACCTTTATCATCGGTAATACCTACCAACTCGACAGCGCGTCGCTGTATATGCCAGGCAACAGTATTACCTCTGCGCTGGCGAACGAATTCGCCGAAGCGGAATCCGGCGTACACACGGCGGCGCTGATGGAGCTGGGGCTGATCCTGTTTGTGATTACCTTTATTGTTCTGGCATGTTCAAAGCTGATGGTGATGCGTCTGGCTAAAAATGAGGGGGCGCGCTAATGGCGACATTAGGCATAGAGCAAGACGCTGCTCTGGAGCGTTCGCGGCGTAAAATGCAGGCCTGGCGCCGCCAGAAAAACCGCATTGCGCTGTTCTTATCCATGTCCACGATGGTGTTCGGCCTGTTCTGGCTGGTCTGGATCCTGTTTTCGACCGTGACCCGAGGCGTAGATGGCATGTCTCTGGCGTTGTTTACCGAAATGACGCCGCCGCCTAATACGGCGGGGGGTGGGTTGGCGAATGCCATCGTCGGGAGCGGATTGTTGATCCTGTGGGCGACGCTGCTGGGTACGCCGCTGGGTATTATGGCGGGCATCTATCTGGCGGAATACGGTCGTAAATCCTGGATCGCCGAAGTGATTCGTTTCATCAACGACATTCTGCTTTCAGCACCGTCGATTGTGGTGGGTCTGTTTGTCTACACGCTGGTGGTGGCCAAGATGCAGCACTTCTCCGGCTGGGCGGGCGTGCTGGCGCTGGCGCTGTTGCAGGTGCCGATTGTGATTCGAACGACCGAAAACATGCTTAAACTGGTACCGGATAGCCTGCGTGAAGCGGCTTATGCGCTGGGTACGCCGAAATGGAAAATGATTTCGGCGATTACGCTGAAGGCATCAGTATCGGGCATCATCACCGGGGTGTTGCTGGCTATTGCGCGTATCGCCGGAGAAACCGCTCCGCTGCTGTTTACATCGCTGTCGAATCAGTTCTGGAGCACGGATATGATGCATCCGATTGCTAACCTGCCAGTCACCATCTTCAAGTTTGCCATGAGTCCGTTTGTGGAGTGGCAGCAGTTGGCCTGGGCAGGGGTTCTGCTGATTACGCTGTGCGTTCTGCTATTGAATATTCTGGCGCGTGTTATTTTCTCTGCTAAGAAGCATTAATTAGCGAAGAAATCGTAATTCGTTGATAAACAGTAAATAAATTCAAGGTGTTGCCCGGCAGCGCCAGGAAAAAGAGAGAAGTCTTGATGAGTATGGCTACTGAGACATCCAACAAAATCCAGGTACGCGATCTGAATTTCTATTACGGAAAATTCCATGCGTTGAAAAACATTACGCTGGATATTGCCGCGAATCAGGTTACCGCGTTTATCGGTCCGTCCGGTTGTGGCAAATCCACGCTGCTACGCACGTTGAATAAAATGTATCAGCTCTACCCTGAGCAGCGCGCCGAGGGCGATATCCTGCTGGATGGCAATAACATCCTGACGGATAAGCAAGACATCGCGCTGCTACGTGCCAAGGTGGGTATGGTATTCCAGAAGCCGACGCCGTTCCCGATGTCCATTTACGATAACATCGCGTTTGGTGTTCGCCTGTTTGAAAAGCTGTCCCGTGCTGATATGGATGAGCGTGTTCAGTGGGCGTTAACCAAAGCGGCGCTGTGGCAGGAAACGAAAGATAAGCTGCATCAGAGCGGCTATAGCCTGTCCGGTGGTCAACAGCAGCGTTTATGTATTGCGCGCGGTATTGCGATTCGCCCGGATGTCTTACTGCTGGATGAACCTTGTTCTGCACTCGACCCGATTTCTACTGGCCGCATTGAAGAGCTGATCTCCGAGCTGAAAAAAGATTACACCGTGGTCATCGTGACGCATAACATGCAGCAGGCAGCGCGTTGTTCAGATCATACGGCGTTTATGTATTTGGGTGAGCTGATTGAGTTCAGCGATACTGATACCCTGTTTACTGCCCCACGGCAGAAGCAGACTGAAGATTACATCACCGGCCGTTACGGTTGATTAGGAAAGCATCATGGATAATCTGAATCTGAACAAACACATTTCCGGTCAGTTTAACGCCGAACTGGAACATATCCGCACGCAGGTTCTGACGATGGGCGGGCTGGTGGAGCAACAGCTGAGTGACGCGATTACCGCAATGCATAATCAGGATGAGGAGCTGGCTCAGCAGGTGATTGAAGGCGACGCCAAAGTTAACATGATGGAAGTGGCGATTGATGAAGCCTGCGTGCGTATTATTGCAAAGCGTCAGCCGACTGCCAGCGATCTGCGTCTGGTAATGGCGATCATCAAAACCATCTCCGAGCTGGAGCGCATCGGTGACGTGGCGGATAAGATCTGTCGCACCGCGCTAGAGAAGTTCTCCCATCAGCATCAGCCGCTGTTGGTGAGTCTGGAGTCATTAGGGCGCCACACCGTGCAGATGTTGCATGACGTGCTGGATGCGTTTGCCCGTATGGATCTGGATGAAGCGATTCGTATTTATCGCGAAGACAAAAAAGTGGATAAAGAGTACGAAGGGATTGTGCGTCAACTGATGACCCACATGATGGAAGATCCTCGTACCATTCCCAGCGTACTGACAGCGTTGTTCTGCGCCCGTTCCATCGAGCGTATCGGTGACCGTTGTCAGAACATCTGTGAATTTATCTTCTATTTCGTCAAAGGTCAGGATTTCCGTCACCTTGGCGGCGATGCGCTGGAAAAGCTGTTGGCTGAGAAAGACAGAAAAGCGGAAGAGTAACGTTGTTTCGCGTTTAATACTGATAACGCCCTGCTTGCAGGGCGTTATTTTTTAGCAGGATAGTGAATCAGATCGTGGAAGCGCACTGTGGTGTCGGCGGGGTTGTGGTAGCGGTGTTCTCTGTCGGCGGCAAAGCGCAGAGCGTCACCTGCGGACAATAAGTGAGTCTGTCCATCAACGGTCATCTCCAACTGGCCTTCCAACACAATAATATGCTCGATCACCCCGTCTTCATGGGGCGATGACGTGCTACTGGCACCCGCAGCCAGTTCAATAACCAGCATATCGAAACGCAGTTTTTCGTCGTAGGGAAAGAGTGGCGCAGCGCGCATTCCCGCCTCATTTTCCCTGAATGTTGAACCTGCCCGATACGTCACGTCTTCATCCGTGAGTGTCGATTCAATAAAGGCGGAAAACGCGACATTCATACCGGTCGCAATTTTCCACAGGATAGCAACCGTCGGGCTGGATTCACCGCGCTCGATCTGGCCGAGCATCGCTTTACTGACACCCGTTTCTTCCGTTGCCCGCGTGAGGCTCCAGTTTCTCTCCTGCCTTAACGCTTTCAATGTAGCGCCAATACGGCAAGTTAACTCATCAGACATTGATGCTGGCTCCTGCTTGTGCGTTATAACGCACACTGCTATGTTAACGCTTTCTGTGCGTTATAACGCACGATAAGAATGAAGGTATACCATGCCTGCGTCATTTGCGCTAAAAGATGTCACGTTTTCGACCTTTACCGCCGGTTTTGTTGCGGTGCTGGTGGGGTATACCAGCTCGGCTGCCATCATTTTTCAGGCGGCGGAAGCGGCAGGTGCTAGCACGTTACAAATCGGCGGCTGGTTAAGCATATTGGGCATTGCCCAAGGGCTGGCGTCCATTAGCCTATCGCTGTATTACCGTGCACCGATACTGGCGGCGTGGTCCACGCCAGGGGCGGCGTTGCTGGTTACCAGCCTGCCGGGTACGCCACTCAATGAGGCGATCGGCGTGTTCCTATTTGCTTCTGCGCTTATTTTTATCTGCGGGATTACGGGTCTGTTTGCCCGCTTGATGAACGTCATTCCACAAGCCATTTCTGCTGCAATGTTGGCAGGGATTCTGCTGCGTTTTGGTGCGGATGCCTTTCTTGCTCTGCAACAGGATTTCTGGCTGGCTTTTGCGATGTGCATGACCTATTTGCTCAGCCGTCGGCTGCTGCCCCGCTTTGCCATTGTGTTAACGCTGCTCGCTGGCCTGCTGCTGGCCTTATTTCGCGGACAAATCGCGGTTTCTGATTCGCCGCTAGTATTTGCCGTGCCGGAATTCATTGCGCCGCATTTCTCGTTGTCGTCGCTGCTGGGCGTCGGTATTCCATTTTTCATTGTCACCATGGCGTCGCAGAATGCACCGGGTGTTGCCACGCTGAAAGCGGCGGGCTATCAGGTTCCCGTGTCACCGCTGATTAGCGTTACGGCACTAATCGCGTTGATCTTGACGCCGTTTGGTGGTTTTTCTGTCTGTATTGCCGCAATTACCGCCGCGATCTGTATGGGGTCGGATGTGCACCCCGATCCGAAGAAACGCTATCTTGCCGCTGTCGCTGCTGGTGGGTTTTATCTGCTGGCGGGCGTTTTCGGTGGATCGATCGGGCAGCTTTTTACCGCGCTGCCGCAGCCGCTGATTCACGCTATCGCTGGTTTGGCGTTGCTGAGCACCATTTCAGGCAGCCTGTACCGCGCGTTGCTGGATGAAAAACAGCGTGATGCGGCGGTGGTCACTTTCCTGATTACCGCCTCTGGATTAACGCTATGGGGAATCGGCGCGGCATTTTGGGGACTGATTGGGGGGATGATGACTTGGTTGATTCTGTCAGCATACGCTGACAAGGTGCGTTGAATCGTCAGAATAATGTGCCAGAATACCAAAGTAACATAAGGTTATATTATAGCTATTTATGTTATTTCCCGCGTTTTCGCCCTGCTGATAGCCTGCGGTTAATACATCAATAATTAAGGGGCAGGGAATGAAAAAGCAGATTTTGACAGTGACTTTATTGGCCGGGTTGGCTTCCGTTTCTGGTGCTGCACAGGCAGATAAATTAGATGATATTCAGAAGGCTGGCGTAGTGAAAATCGCCGTCTTCGACAGCAATCCACCGTTTGGCTATGTCGATCCGCAGAGTAAAAAGCTGGTGGGTTATGATGTGGATATCGCAGAGGCGATTGGTAAGGCGCTGGGCGTGAAGGTTGAACTACGTGCAACCAACCCCGCTAACCGCATTCCGCTGTTAAGCTCGCAGAAAGTCGATCTGATTGCCGCGAACTTCACTATTACCGATGAGCGCGCCAAGCAGGTTAATTTTAGTATTCCTTATTTCGCGACCGGACAAAAATTCATCGCCCGTAAAGGCGTGCTGAAAACGCCGGAAGACATCAAAACGCTGCGCATCGGCGCGGATAAAGGCACCGTGCAGGAAATTACCCTGCGTGAGCATTACCCGACCGCCAAAGTGATTTCCTACGACGATACGCCGCTGGCCTTCGCCGCACTGCGTAACGGTAATGTTCAGGCTATCACGCAGGATGATGCCAAGCTGGTCGGTTTGCTGGCTAACGTGCCTGATGCACAGAAAGCCGAATTCGAAATTTCTCCGTTCAGCATTACCAAAGAATATCAGGGTGTTGGTATTCCGAAGGGGGAAGAGCGCCTGACGGTGAAAATTAACGATACGCTGATTAACCTGGAAAAACAGGGCGAAGCGAAGACTATCTACGATCGCTGGTTCGGGCCGAGCACAAAATCATCCCAACCGCGCGGTGACTTCACCTTTGCCCCGCTGGATCAGCAACCTAAATCCTGATCGCTGACGCTTTCAGTGCTATGATCCCAGCCCTCTGCATTGTATTGCAGGGGGCATTTCTATTTGTACCTCGTAATAATGACAAAGAGAGATAAAACGCATGGATACGGCGCTGCAATCGCTTGAATCGTGGCTGTTGGCTCCTCAATACCTCATCTGGCTGTGGCACGGTTTTCTGATCACACTGGGTCTTTCTCTCGGTACGGTCGTTCTGTCTACGGTGTTGGGTTTTCTGCTGGCGGCGGCCAGAGACAGTCAGATTCGGGTGCTGAGCAGCGTGGTTGTGGCTTACAGTTCGCTGTTTCGTAATACGCCGCTGCTGGTGCAGCTATTTTTCTGGTATTTCGGTGCCGGGCAGTTGTTCCCCTCGGAGATGATGCAGTGGTTGAATACCTCTCATACCATCTCGTTATTGGGCACGACATTATCGTGGCCTTCTTTTGAGTTTCTGGCGGGCTTGGCTGGGTTGACGCTCTACTCCAGCGCGTTTATTGCAGAAGAGATCCGCGCCGGTATTCGCGGCGTAGCGCGCGGGCAGAAGTACGCCGCGCAGGCTTTGGGGTTAACTGGCTTCCAGTCCATGCGTTATGTGGTGTTGCCACAGGCGCTAAAAATTGCGTTGCCGCCGCTGCTTGGGCAGTACATGAATATTGTTAAGAACTCGTCGTTGACGATGGCGATTGGTGTCGCTGAATTGTCCTACGCGTCGCGTCAGGTAGAGACGGAAACCCTGCGTACGTTTCAGGCGTTTGGCGTGGCGACGGTGTTGTACATCGTGATTATTGCGGTGATGGAAGGCTGGGGCATGTGGCGTCAGCAGCGTAGTCTGGCGGAGAGACACTAAGATGGATTTTACCGTTATCACCGATAATATCGGCTATTTGATGTGGGGGACGTTCCCGGATGGCCCGCTGGGTGGCGCGGCGCTGACGCTGGTGATGAGCCTGCTGGCTGGCGTCGCCTCTGCCCTATTGGGTACAATTTTGGGCGTGGCGCTGGCGATGTCTAGGGGATGGTGGAGCGCACTGTTGGCGATGGTGCTGGGGTTCTTCCGTGCAATTCCCGTCATCATGCTGATTTTCTGGACGTACTTCCTGCTGCCGATCGTTTTTGGCGTCGATATCCCTGAAATTACTACCGTGGTTTGTGCGCTGGCGCTGATCGCCTCGGCGTATCTGGCGCATGGCGTAAAAGCTGGCATTGTCGCGATTGGGCGCGGCCAGTGGCAGGCTGGACTCTCGCTGGGATTAAGCCGTTGGCAGGTGTTGTGGCAGATTGTCCTGCCGCAGGCGCTGCGGATGATGGTGCCTTCCTTCATTAACCAATGGATTTCTCTGATTAAAGATACCTCACTGGCCTACATTGTTGGCGTCGGCGAACTGACGTTTCTTGCTACGCAGGTCAATAACCGTAGCATGGTCTACCCGATGGAGGTTTTCCTGTTTGTCGCGCTGGTCTACTTTGTGTTTTGTCTGTCGCTGGAACTGCTGGCGAACGGGGTTAACGCCCGTTTTAGCCAGCAGGAAAAGCAGCCGAAACGCCGTTTGCTGTGGTGGCGGAATAAGCCAGCCTGAGCTGGCTTTGAATGGCTGCTACTACGCAGTGATGTTCCAGCCTTTTTCGCGCCAGATTTGCGGCAGTTCGCGCATATCGTCGAACATCGTGACCAGAGGGTGATGGATCGGCTGGTTATGGGGATCGGCGCAGTAATAGAACACCGGAATACCCGCCGCGATGCCTGCCTGTACGCCAGCGGCGGAATCTTCAACCAGAATGCAGTGTTCGATGGGAAGCTGTAATTGCTCGGCGGCGTGATACAACACCGCTGGATCGGGTTTCCACTTTTTCAGATCGTAGCCGCTGTAGAGATGGTCGCCAAACAAATCGAGCATGTGCGTCAGGCCGAGCGAATGGTGCATCTTACTGACCGGGCCGTTGGAAACCACGGCCATCGGGACGGTGATGGACTGCACTAACTCACGTGCGCCCTCGATAGGTTGCAGATATTCATCGAACAGACGTTTCACTTCTTGCCGAAAATGACGCTCCACCTCTTCTACCGATACGGTTAAGCCATGCTGCTGGCTGATGCGGGCAATAATCTCGTACAGCTTCACGCCCTTGTAGGTTTTTATCACCTCCTCCAGCGATAAGTTCACCCCATACGGGATGAAGATATTCACATAAGCCTGGCAACACAGCACTTCGCTATCAACCAGCGTGCCATCACAGTCGAAGAAGACGCATTCAATACGGGGCATGACCAATCCTTATCGATGAAATATAACGTTTTAATACTGGTGTAATTTTAGAGGGAAACGCGGCGATGAGATTCCCGCAGGGATACCTCACACCGCGGTCGCCCCCGGTATCTCAATTCTTAAACGATCAGAATAAGATAAGCTCCTACTTTAACCAATTGGTCCGATATTGCGACCGACAAAGCCATTTTTAGCGCTATCTTGCGTAAAATTAGGGGGATTTAACCGAGAGAAAACGATGACATTAATAGGTTCTTCTTATTCGATGAAAAAAAACGTGGGATCAACGTAAAAACGTAGAATTTTGTTATAGGATACCCGACGACAGTTATTCCCTTCTTTGGATTGTTACTCATGAATAAATCACAACCCGGTTCTGCTACCGAGCAGGGTCTGCTGGAGCGCGTGTTTAAGCTTAAACAACATGGCACGACAGCACGTACGGAAACAATTGCCGGTTTCACGACGTTTTTGACGATGGTCTACATCGTTTTTGTTAACCCGCAGATTCTGGGCGTGGCGGGGATGGATACCAAAGCGGTCTTTGTAACCACCTGCCTGATTGCCGCATTCGGTAGTATTTTAATGGGTCTGCTAGCTAACCTGCCTGTAGCACTGGCTCCGGCAATGGGGCTGAATGCGTTTTTCGCTTTTGTTGTCGTTGGCGCGATGGGGCTGCCATGGCAGGTGGCGATGGGGGCGATTTTCTGGGGCGCAATCGGTTTCCTGTTATTGACCATCTTCCAGATTCGCTATTGGATGATCGCCAATATCCCGCTTAGCCTGCGTTTGGGAATTGCCAGCGGTATTGGGCTGTTCATTGCCATGATGGGCCTGAAAAACGCCGGTATTATCGTCCCTAACCCTGAAACACTGGTGACAATTGGCAACCTGACGTCACACAGCGTGCTGCTGGGGGCGCTGGGCTTTTTCATTATTGTGGCGCTGGCTTCACGTAATATTCATGCCGCAGTGCTGATCTCCATCGTGGTGACCACCTCAATTGGCCTGCTGTTGGGTGATGTTAAGTTTGCTGGCGTGTTCTCACTGCCACCGAGCGTAACGTCGGTGGTGGGTCAGGTTGATCTGGCTGGCGCGCTGAACCTTGGGATGTCCGGCATTATTTTCTCCTTCATGCTGGTAAACCTGTTTGACTCCTCCGGTACGCTGATCGGCGTGACGGATAAAGCCGGTCTGGTGGATGCACACGGTAAGTTTCCGCGTATGAAGCAGGCGCTGTATGTTGATAGCATCAGCTCTGTGGCGGGGTCGTTTATCGGAACGTCATCGGTTACGGCGTATATTGAAAGCTCTTCTGGTGTATCCGTGGGGGGACGCACCGGCCTGACCGCCGTGGTGGTGGGGCTGCTGTTCCTGCTGGTGATCTTTCTGTCACCGCTGGCGGGTATGGTGCCTGCCTATGCAGCGGCTGGCGCACTGATTTACGTGGGCGTATTGATGACGTCCAGCCTGGCACGCGTGAAGTGGGACGATTTGACCGAAGCCGTTCCTGCGTTTATTACGGCGGTGATGATGCCGTTTAGCTTCTCGATTACTGAAGGGATCGCGCTGGGCTTCATTTCTTATTGTGTGATGAAGTTGGCGACGGGGCGCTGGCGTGAAATCAGCCCTTGCGTCGTGGTGGTTGCACTGCTGTTCCTGTTGAAAATCGTGTTTATCGACGCGCATTAATCTGTTCGTGGCTCCGGGTTTCCCCCGGAGCCTCAGCCTGTGCTGAAGCGGCTGGCTACTGTGATGCGGTAGAGGTGACTTTTTCTATCGTATGGCTGGTTAATTTCATATAACGCACTGACTGGCGTTGCTGCTGTAGGATTTCCCCCGCCTTTCTCATGCCCGATGCTGATGTGTATTTCCACATGACGAGTCGGTTAAGCGTGGGAATATGAGCGCAGGCCCAGGCAAGGTAATCATCAACATCACTCATCACTTCTACGGCGGGTGTGTCGGTTGAACGTAGCCTGCCGGAGGCGGGATGAAGTTTGAGGTTATGGGGGAGATGGCTATTTGCGCCAGGCATTTTCACCAACGACTGGCGGATGGTGCATAATTGCGTCGCCGCTTCCAGGGGATCGCGCTGGGCGTCAATCCACGCCTGTTCAGCCTGCGTTTGCGCCTGCATCTGTGGGACGGTCTGATTCGTTGGTCTGACATGAACGATTTCGATATCCATACCGACGCTTCCCTCTTCGCTCAGGAGGATGGCAATCGTATTGCCTGCATAGCCGATGCTGAATTGGGGCAGATTAGGATCGGCAAAGTAAGGGCGCCCTTCAGGGGACACCAGCAGCGTAGGTAGCAGCGGATAACCGAAAAAATAGAACATCATCTCAGCCAGCAGCGCTCGGCTTTTCAGATAACGCTCGCGGCGTTTGGCTGAAAAACTTTGTGTCGATGAGATGAGCCTATCAGGCAGTCTTTGTAAGTCAGGAAGCGCTTCCGTGCTTGTCCACCTGACAAAATGGCAGGTCATTGTTCACTCCGTGATCGTGATAAAAGATGGGAACCTATTAGGTACTACCAATGCATATTATCAGACTAATATGTGATCTAAAGAAAAATCGATGGATAAATCGGCGATAATTATTAATTAGACACAACGAATTTTCTGTATTGTATGTGTTGTGGCGCTCTTTCCCTGCTCGCCACATTCCCGTCTATTTAATGGTTTGACCACCCCAATGCGGAACGCTGCTGCTTTTCCAGCGTCTGCTGACGTAACTCATCCGCAGTCACTAACCGCAGCGCTGACGTCGGACACACGCTGATGCAGGAAGGGCTAGGGGCTACATCGACGCATAAGTCGCATTTGTGGACTTCACTTTGCGTACTCTCATCATGCGAAGCTTTCGTTACCACATTGATGGCACCGAAGGGACAGGCGACCACACAGCTTTTGCAGCCGATGCAGCGGGACTGGATAACCTGAACGCTATCCCGATCGCGCACCAGCGCATCATTTGGGCACACGCTGGCACAGGGGGCGTTCTCACACTGGCGACAAAGCACAGGGACGCTGATGCTGGCGCTTTTAATCACTTTCAGACGGGGAAAGAAGTGAGATGGCCGTAGTTGTGCACTTTGGCCACCGCTATGCGCGACCGCGCAGGCGATCTCACAGGTGCGGCAACCGATACATTTTTCTGCTTCGGCGATAACAAATTGATTCATGGACGAACCTCCTCGCGGGCTGCGTTCATCTCGGGGCGCTGCGGGTGTGCGGGAATGGCTCCAGTGACGGCGGTCAGCCCCATCGTCGCAATCATTCCCAATGCGGCTTTGCGCCCGTCGGCAATGGCGGTCACGACCAGATCGGCACCGCGTACGGCATCACCACCAGCAAAAATACGCGGATGATTAGTCTGGCAAGGTATCTGGCTATCAAGCGGGGCGGTGATGTATCCCCAGTTATCCAGACCGATGTCGGCCTCTTCCAGCCACGGCATTCTGTGTGATTGAAAACCAAATGCGGTTATCACGGCTTCTGCGGGCTGCACGAATTCTGAACCAGGGATCGGGCGCGGGCGACGACGGCCACTAACATCAGGCTCGCCTAGTTCGGTACGAACCAGGCTAATCCCACACACCTCGCCCTGTTCATTGAGGCAGATTTTTTGTGGCTGGACGTTAAACATGAACTCTACGCCTTCTTCGCGGGAGTTTTTCACCTCTTTTTTTGAACCGGGCATGTTGGCTTCATCACGACGATAGGCACAGGTTACAGATATCGCACCTTGGCGAACGGACGTGCGCAGGCAGTCCATCGCGGTATCCCCACCGCCGAGCACGACGACGCGTTTGCCTGCCATCGAGATATAGGGCTCATTGTCTAATTCAGGTAGCCCCATAACGTGTTTGGTATTGGCGATCAGGAAGGGAAGCGCATCGAAAACACCGGGAGCCTCTTCATTATCAATATTGGCCTTCATGGAACGGTAGGTGCCCACACCGAGGAAAACGGTGTCATAGTCGTCCAGAAGCTGAGCCAGAGAAATGTCTTTCCCCACTTCGGTATTCAGTTGGAAGTCGATGCCCATGGCGCTGAACACTTCATGACGATGAATCAGGACGTTTTTGTCCAGTTTGAACGACGGAATCCCAAACGTGAGCAGGCCACCAATTTCCGGGTGACGATCGAACACGACGGCTTGCACGCCGTTGCGTGCTAACACATCAGCACAGGCTAACCCTGCCGGGCCAGCACCGACGATCGCGGCACGCTTTCCGCTGGGAACGACACGCGTCATATCGGGCGACCAGCCCATTTCCATCGCGGTGTCGGTAATGTAGCGCTCAACGTTACCGATGGTGATCGCACCATATTCTTTTCCCAGCGTACAGGCGCCTTCGCATAGCCGATCCTGTGGACACACCCGACCACAGATCTCCGGCAGGCTGCTGGTTTGATGCGAGAGCTCTACGGCTTCAAGAATGCGACCTTGTTTTGCCAGACTCAGCAATTCGGGAATATTGTTATGCAGCGGGCAGGTCCACTCGCAGATCGCGCGTTTGCCACAGGAAAGGCAGCGGTCAGCCTGATCTTCCGTCTGCTGCATGGAGAAGCCATGATAGATTTCATCAAACGTGGAGGTTCTCTGCGTCAGCGGTTTTTTCTCCGCATCCCGGCGCGGCCAGTTTTTTCTTTTACTGAGTGGATTAGTCGTTAGCGCTTTCAGCACGGGCGTTTCACGCTGCCAATGGGAAGCTGAACGTTGCGCCATCACCTGTTGTTTCTCCTGACGACGGGCAGCTAGCGTTTGTTCACTGACTAACTGCAATGCCTGAGTTGGGCAGGCTTCCACACACGCTTGTCCTTCTGGGCGGTCGGCGCAGAGATCGCATTTATGAGCGATGGTGCTGTTGTCCACAGAGTTTGTCACCATGGACATCGCGCCGAACGGGCAAGCCAGCACACAGCTTTTGCAACCGATGCACTTTTCCTGAACGAGCTGAATACTATTGTCTTTTCTGATCAAGGCCTGCGTTGGACACACGCTGGCGCAGGGGGCATCTTCACAGTGACGGCATGTCACGGCAGCCCGAAGTGTTGGCGTATTGAATGCCTTGATTCTGGGTTGAAATACCGTGGTGCTATCTGGATAACGGTCGTCATTGTGTGAAATCACACAGGCTATTTCACATGCATGGCACCCCATACAGTCTTGAGTACTGGCAATAACAAATCGGTTCATTACCTTTTCCCACCCTAGATCCCTCGATCGTGGCCTTTATCCTAATCGCTGGATAACACGCTGACCTTGATATAGAGCAGGTAAAAAGTCGGTTAATGTTAAATTGCATCCGTGTTATTAACGAAATTATTGAATCGTTTCAGTAAGTTGTAATGTTACTGGTAAGTAATATCTTTGTGCCTTATGGCCTTGTTTTTAATGTGGTTTATTTCGGGTAAATATTCTAGTTTTCATTATTTTTGATGAAATAACTCGTTACTTTTACTTATGCACCTCATAATATCGAGCGCTATTTACATGCAGCAAAACATTGTTGCATCAAAATAATGTTGCTGCTAAATAACGTGTTTTACGGCATTTTCATTATGAATCAATAACAGGGCTTTGCTCAGGGTTAATGGATTGTCACTAAGGGATAGTGTTATGAATAAAAAAGTCGTTCTTTGTTCTGTATTCATGTCCGCTGCGTTACTGAGCGGATGTGCTACAGAGTCTTCCCGTACCATAGAAGCACAAAAAGTCACTTCTTACAGTACGCCTTATCAGGGGGTTCGCAGCCCGATTTCCGTCGGGAAATTTGAAAACCGCTCTAATTACATGAACGGTATTTTTTCTGATGGCGTTGACCGTTTAGGTAATCAATCCAAGACCATTCTTGTTAGCCATCTCCAGCAGAGCGGCCGCTTTAATGTGCTGGATCGCACTAATATGGAAGAGCTGAAAGCGGAAGCGGGTATTAAAGGGCAAACGCAGACGTTGAAAGGCGCTAGCTATGTTATTACCGGTGATGTAACCGAGTTTGGTCGCAAAGAAGTGGGTGATCATCAGCTGTGGGGCATCCTGGGTCGCGGTAAAACACAGGTTGCCTACGCAAAAACCACATTAAATGTGGTGAACGTACAAACCTCAGAAGTGGTGTACTCCGTACAAGGTGCGGGCGAATACGCCTTGTCCAACCGTGAAATTATCGGTTTTGGCGGCACGGCCAGCTATGACTCTACGCTAAATGGTAAAGTTCTGGATTTAGCTATTCGTGAGGCCGTCAATAATCTGGTTGCGGGCATTGAAAGTGGTGCCTGGCGTCCAGCGAACTAATGGAATAGGAATATAACAATGTTATCTCATAAGAAAATTGTCCTGCTACTTGCAGCGACAGTACTGGCTGGTTGTGCGTCCGAGCCGAAAACGATTTACAGCTGGGATAAATATCAGCCTGCACTTTATGATTATTATCAACAGGATAAAGTCAGCCCAGAGCAGCAGATTCTTTCTCTGAATGAATCGATCGAAAAAGCGAAAGCCGCAAATAAACCCGTCCCGCCGGGACTCTATGCTCAACTTGGGTTGCTGTACGCCAATACTGGCCGTGATAGTGAAGCTCGCCAACAGTTTGAAACTGAAAAAGCGAAATTCCCTGAATCAGCACCTTTCATGGACTTCCTGTTGAGTAAAAATAAAGGGAATATTAAATGAATCGTTTCTTAGGATTATGTGGTCTGGTGTTTGCACTTGTGCTGACTGGCTGTGCTAAACCCGTACCTTATGACTACTCGTCATTTAAGCAGAGCAAGCCTAAATCTATTCTGGTATTGCCGCCGGTTAACCATTCTCCTGATGTGAAAGCAGGCTATAGTCTGCTTTCACAGGTCACCTATCCACTGGCAGAGTCGGGTTATTACGTATTGCCTGTTGCGGTGGTGGAAGAAACGTTCAAACAGAATGGCTTGTCTACCGCGTCGGATATCCATGCGTTGAGCGCGGCTAAGTTGCACCAAATCTTTGGCGCTGATGCTGCATTGTATCTGGACGTGAAAGAGTACGGCACTTCATACATCGTGATTAATAGTGAAACCCGCGTTTCTGCGGATGCACGTCTGGTTGATTTGCGTACGGGCAAACTGCTGTGGAGCGGAAGTGCAACGGCTTCCAGCAACGAGCAGCAATCAAGTTCTAACAGCGGCATCATTGGTGCTCTGGTGCAGGCGGCGGTGAACCAAATTGCAGACACGATCTCTGACAAAGGTCATGATGTTGCGGGTGTGACGAGTACGCGCCTGCTGGCGGCGGGTCATCCACGCGGTATGCTGTACGGGCCTCGCTCATTGCAATACGGTAAAGAAACCTACTGAATTGCACTGTAGTACATCGTTAAATTGTATTACGTAGCTAAATCACCAACGCCGTTCAATATTGAACGGCGTTTTTTATTCCTTTAGCTGATGAGCCTGCGGTGCTACACATCAGATGCCTGATCACGGTGCCGTTTATTGTGGCGCGTTATCCAGACGAAGGCTGAGGTTAGCAACAGAATCAGCGTTGCGACTGCCAGTACGACGGAAAACCCGGAATCAAAAGCGGTATGTGCCTGTGCGATAAGTATCCGCTGCATATTTTCTGGTAAGGATTCGGCAAAAATTAATGCTTCATCCAGACTGTCATAGGCGGTGTCCGGTACGGTAAACCCAGTCGGTAGCATAAACGTTGCGGAATAAGCGAAAGACAGCAAACTGCCCATCAACGTCACTCCTGTCGCGCCCCCTAATTCATAAGACACTTCTTCGATTGATGCTGCCATACCCGCTTTTGCTGCGGGAGCAACCTGCATGATGGTGCTTGATGCGGCTGTCATGGTTGATCCCACGCCAGCACCAATCACCGTCAAGCTGATGACTTGTATGATAATGGGCGCATTGTGCAGCAGCAGATAGCTGCCCATTCCCAGCCCCGAAATCAGCAGGCCTGCCGCCAGTATTTTCCCGCTATTCACATGCGGCAATATCTTTCCGGTCAACGGGCCGGAAATAAAGGAGGCCAACGAGAGCGGTAAAATGAACAATCCGGCCTGCAACGGGGACAACCCGACCACCAATTGTAATCGCTGTGTGAAAGCCAGTTCCATTCCGATCAATGCGGCGGCCGCCACAATGGCCGCTGCTACAGCAGCGCTGAAAGGCCGTAGGCGGAAGAGGGAAAAGTCTACTAAAGGATGCGTGCTGTTACGTTGACGCCTAACGAACAGAGTAATGAATGCTACGCCAATAAGTAGAGCGATCAACGTATCGTTATAAGAGGGAACCCGCTTACCCAACTCTTTGATGGCATAGGTCACACCAATTAAACCCACCATGATTAATAGAGAACCGATGAAATCCCAGCGATGTGACGCGTTACCTGGCCGATGTGGAATCACGGTGATTCCCATGATGAGCGCAAGCAGCACAACCGGTACATTAATGAGAAAAACCGATCCCCACCAGAAGTACTCAAGCAGTATTCCGCCCATCACGGGGCCAAATGCCGCACCGCCGGATGCGACCGCAGCCCAGATACCAATCGCCAGCGCGCGTTCCCGTTCATCAGAGAAGGTTAGACGGATAATCGAGAGGGTGGCAGGCATCATCATGGCTGCCCCTACCGCCAGCAGCGCGCGCGCGGCGATAAGAATACCGGGGGTGGGCGAATAAGCCGCCAGCAATGACGCTATACAAAAAACCACCAGGCCAGAAATAAATAAAGGCTTATGTCCTAGCTTATCACCCAGTGTGCCCATGCCCAGCAGCAAGCCAGAAGCAACCAGCGCATAGATATTAACGATCCACAGCTTATCCGATGCGGTGGCGTGCAAATCATGGGTTAGCGTTGGGAGCGCGGTGTACAGCACCGTCATGTCGATAACAATCAAGAACAGGGCACTGGAAACAATGGCCAAAATCAGCCATTTTTTGGGTGATTGCATAGCAGGTTCTCTATCTTATATTTTCTTTTTAATCAGTAGGATAGCGCTCCGCCTATATAGCACTACCTTTTTTAAAAGATATTTTAACCGGATGTCGATGTCATGATATTAGTTTTTGTACCGAATTTACATGAGTGTCCGATTTTACGCGATTACGCCCTTGTTCTTTTGCCATGTACAATAATTTGTCGGCTTCTTTAAACGCATCATGGAAATCTTCAAGGCTTTCCAGATGAAAAAAACTGACACCTATACTGGTTGTGCATCGAACAGTATGACCATTTGAAATAGCTAATGATGATCCTTCTATAATAGATCGTATCCTCTCTGCTATCTCTAGGCAGCCATTTACTGAGAGACCCTGAATTATTATTAAAAACTCCTCTCCTCCCCATCGGCACAGCAGGTCTTGAGTTCGGGTATGCTGCTTAAGGGTCGCAGAAAATTCTCTGATGACATTATCGCCTATATCATGTCCATAGGTATCATTAATTTTTTTAAAGTGGTCAATATCAAGAACAAGCAGAGACATCATTTTATTCTCTCCACCACGCATGGAATTAATGATATTCATCATGTGTTGATTGAGTGAACGCCTATTTAACATGCCTGTTAGTGCATCATGGTTACTGATTAATTCTATTCTTTTAATGCTTTTTTTATTTTTGTTAATAAAAAATGATGCAATAAGTACGGTGGCGATAATAACGGAGGTGTTAATTTGGAATAAATAAGATAGCTCGAATAAATATTCTTTTTCGATTTTTTCATGAACAGAGAGCAATCTATTTATATAAATATAATTTAATGCCATGCCTGTTGCTGAGCACATTACAATGATTTTGTTAAATGAGTGAGATAAAGAAAGATAAATCAATGGCAATATTGCCAATACACTTAGCGTGATGTTTAACGATGCTATGAAAAAGATAACAATAAGAGGGTAAAGTATAAATAATGGTTTTTTTATGATTGCTTTAATTGAGTTTTTTGATATGTTAAAAGTATTGTTTTTTTTCTTTGTCATGTTTAGAAATAAAAAGACAAAAATAACACCACAGCTCAACTCTTCACTAAACCACTTTCTTGAGAGAATAAAAACATTTTCATTGTCGGTGTTTGTTAATAAATACAACCCATAAAATGCTGCTGAAAAAACAGACCCTACAGAAATAGAGATAAATATAAAAAAAATGTAGTTTTTACTTAACTGACTATGCGTTTTACCTCTTGTCTTTAAAAAAATTATTAATGTCATCCATGCGGTAATAAAAAAAATAGAACTTATTGCGCAGAGAATGACTTTCTCAAAAAAAGATTGATTATTTTTAAGATAAATGTCGGGTAGTAACATACCGATAAAACCGATCATGCATAAAATAACGCTGTGCAATAATTTATTTTTTATGCTTGTATCTCGACTGCGATAGCGCATAAGAAAGCAAAATAAGAGAATGTCTACTGGCCAGAATAGCGAGGTATCGTCAAGCAGCCGAAAAGACAAACCTAAGTAACTCATGATTAAGGTTGAACTGAAAATAATTAATAATTCATGTGTGCGAATTTTCATTTTTTTTCCCGATTAACCTATTTTACCCTGTGTCACTTTTGTACCAGAATCACCATAAATTACCTTCTTATCTTACATCATTTTATACATTTCTGACGTCATGGTGAAAAGTGAACTCAATAGGTGAATTCACTTAACCATGACCTTGCTCTGTCTTATCAGGATGAGGCGTTAATTGGCATGAAGGAGGTGAGGGCCACGCTCCAGAAATGTTTGAATATCTTTTTTGTTTTTCAATATAAAGAACTGATCTTTTTCGTTATTTTCATCCGTTAAGCTGATACAGAATCGCTCGAGCGTGTCGTGTAAGCACGCCAGACGGCAGGATACATTCAACTCGCTATTGGTCATACCATATTCCAATTCCAACGCTCGCTGATGTGCTGGGGGCAGAATGTCGTTAGGCGCTAAAATTAACTGAAGATGGGTATGCCAGGAATAATCGCTAGTGGGATCGATTGTCGACGGCTCAATACCTTCAATGTTGAGAATTCGCGTAAGAATGAAGTCATTAAATTGCTGCTTGGTATGGCAGTAAGCACGTACTCGCCACCGTAACCCATCATTGCCTAAAGCATGTGGGGAAATGAGCCGTGGCGAATTATCCATGGATGATGAGGATTGATAACGCATGCTCACCGCCTTTTTTTCACGAATCGCACTGGCAATGACTTCAACAACCTGCTCATTGTAAATATTGAGCGGGATATGAACCCAGCCCACTTCTGGTGCTGACTCAATGAAGCTGGCATCTGCTTCCAGTACGCCCGTCTTCATGGCCAATAATTCTGCTAAATAGCGCTGAGCTGAATTTTGTGGGTAGACGGCAGAGAAGGTTGGCGTGGTTGTGTAAGTTTTGGTGCGCCGATCGTAGACCAGATTATAGGGCGCGATCTCAATATATTTAGCGATGTCGAGTGATGCCTGGGGGATCGATAACCCAAAAAAAGAGGTTAAATCTGTACGATTTATGTGCCCATTCCACCGTAACCGAAAGTCAATGAACTGAAGGCGACGTTCCAACCCCCAACTGCGGCCTTTCACTACCTGATCTGAACCTGTTACTGAAGTCTTAGTCATATGCGTATAAAAATTATATTGATAAAAAAAATATATGCATTATTATGCGCCAAACTGGCCTTAGCGTCTATCTCTGACTTCGAATCACGGGAGGGATAGCTGCATGCCGCGTTTAGGTTCGATTAGAGGTGTTAAGTCATGAAACCAGCGTTCAACGATGCATTTGACTGTCATTCTGTCATCACTGGTGGGGAGATTCAGCGATGAGTGTTGTGCATTCTCATTCAAGCAGATTCAATCCAATATTATTTAACTTACTTAAATCATTAGTTTATTTTTTCGTTTCTGGCAGCGTAGTGGCGGCAGAATCTCATTACGACACGTTAATTATTAACGCCCGGCAAGGTGATATCTCCCCTGCGACGTCATGGCTTGATGGGGAATCCAGAAATCGCGTACTGACCGTAGCGGAGGTCACTGACTGGCTGCTAATTACCAGTTGGGCGGGAAAGGATACGGAAGTGATCCGAATTTGGGAAACCTATTCGCCAACGATGTCATTGCCCAATCCAGCAATGAGCGCGGCGGCTAAATCCTACCGTAACCTCCGCCAATGGCCGTTATCAGTGGAATTATGGCAGCGAGTTTTACAACGCTCCCCACGAGATGATGATGCGCGTAGTGGTTTGATACTCACCCTCGCCGATGCCGGACAGACAAAAACAGCGCTGGAACTCGCTACGTCTCGCGTTAAACGCGCGCCAACGGCAAGCCATTGGCGTGAATTAGCATGGGTGCAGCGTATCGCGGGGCAGCATACTGATTCCCTCTTTTCTATCGTTCAAGCCATGCGCCATGCACCGCAGGATAAAACGCTGCTTTCTGATTACAGCGATATACTTTCCAGTAATACGATTAGTGCACCTGCGTTGAAAGCATTGGAAGACGGTAAACCTCGTATCTTCCAGACTGATGACAGGCAACGCCCGCGAGAGTTGGATGCGGCGGCTGAGCTGGTCCGTCTTGCGTTTATCGACTCAACAACGGAAAACGAACGTTTTGTTGTGGCGGATCGCGCTTTGGCTCGTTATGACCGCTTGATGGATCAATGGCGAACGCTTCCTTCTGCGAAAACCAGCTATCGTCACGCTCGAATTGATCGGCTCGGTGCATTGCTCGTCCGCTATCGCATGGAGGATATTATTTCGGAGTATCAATCACTCCTAAAAGAAGGGGAGATTCCCGGCTATGCACGATGCTGGGTGGCTTCTGCCTATCTCTATCTGAAGCAACCTGAAAAAGCAGAGCAGATTCTTCGTTCGGTCATACAAGAAGATCCTGCTCAGCGCATTCAGATTGTACGGAAAGGCGATTTTTTCTACAGCATCCTGGAGAGTGAGAAAGTTGAACAGGCCGCGCAGCTGTCAGCTCAAGATGAAGAAAAAACGCCTTATAAGAAACGTGTTTATGGCCTGCCAACTTTCATACCTAACGATGATTGGGTTGATATCAAATATCTGCGTATACAGTCGCTGATTTCCCATAACGATCTGCCGGCTGCGCAACGATTGGTGGAAAGCCTGGCCTCTAGTGGGCCAGGGAACCAAGCGCTGAGCATCAGTTTAGCCGGGGTGTATCTAAACAGGGGATGGCCGCGTCGTGCCGAAGCGTTATTAAAGCGGGCTGAGTTGTTGGAAGCGAGATCGTTCCGGTTGGAAACCTATCAAGGACTCACCGCCTTGGAATTGCAGGAGTGGCGCCAGCTTGATCAGTTGACCGACGATACGAAAGCTCGCTATCCAGATGATTTTTCTGTGAAACGATTAGCGCGTTTGCGTCAGGTTCATCACATGGCGGAGCTGCGTATTGCTGGGACTCAGGGCATCAAGTCTGACAGTCCAGCCAAAGGAATGAATGACACGGATATTGATGCCGTGCTCTACAGCCCTCCGTTTGCCGACCATTGGCGAGTGTTTTCTGGAGGGGCTTTTAATCAAAGTGATTTCACGGAAGGGCGAGCTACTCATCGCATTCTGCGCGGTGGTGTGGAATTTACCAACCGCGACAATTGGGCTGAAGCTGAGTTTTCACACCGAAATTTTGGATTTGGCTCTGACATCGGTGCGCGCCTCTCTTATCGCCATGACATTAATGATGTTTGGCGTGTCGGTCTTAATGCTGAACGGCTAATGCGCAGCACACCGCTACGCGCACTTAAAAATGGCGTAACGGCGAATGGCGGTGGGGGATATGTCCGTTGGCGGCAAAGCGAACGGCGCTCATGGCAAGCAGATCTCTCGAACGGGTGGTTTTCTGATGGTAACAGACGTCAGGACTATACGCTGAGTGGGCAAGAGCGAGTCTTTTCATCACCGTTTTTAACGCTGGATTTCACCCCGTCAATCGGTTTGGGGTCAAACAGCAAGCAGGGCGTTCCTTATTACAATCCGCGGAATTATGTGGCTGTGCTACCCGCCGTCACCCTCGATCACCTGCTTTACCGACATTACCAGACGGAGTGGCATCAAGAGATAAACGCTGGCGTAGGGCGTTACTGGCAGAAAGGTGAATCCGCAGGGGCTATCACCACGATCGGATATGGGCAAAGAGTTCGGTGGAATGACGTACTGGATATGGGGGTGAGTGCCCAGTGGGATAAGCGGCCTTACGATGGCAAGCGGGAGCAGAACGTGTCGCTATCTTTTGATTTGAATTATCGGTTTTGAGGGGAAAGATGATGTCATTCATACGATTACGAAACTTTGTGATGACGTTGGGGGTGTTAATGATCACCGCCTGTGCGCATTCCGTTGACGTGAAATATAGCTCGCCAGCAGAACGCCCTATCTTGGTCAAAGAACAGCCTTGGAAGGCTAATCAATATGTTGTTATCGCTTATCACGACGTTGCGGATGAGGGTGCCGATCAGCGGTTTATGGCGGTACGAACTCAAGCACTTAATGAACACTTTAGCTGGCTGAGGGAAAATGGTTACCACCCGGTGTCCGTTGATGACATTCTGGCAGCGGGTTCTGGAGGGAAACCGCTCCCGGACAGGGCGGTGTTACTGACCTTTGATGATGGTTACAGCAGTTTTTATCATCGCGTTTACCCTCTCCTGAAAGCTTATGGGTGGCCAGCGGTACTGGCACCCGTTGGGCGCTGGCTGGACACACCAGAAAACCAGGCAGTGGATTTTAGCGGTGTTCAATTACCCCGTGACTATTTTCTTACCTGGCAGCAAGTCAGTGAAATGGCGCAATCTGGCCTGGTAGAAATTGGGGCACATACTTATGACTTACATAAAGGGATTCAGGCAAACCCGCAGGGGAATATGGAACCTGCCGCCGTCACTCGCCGCTATTTTCCAGAGAGTAAGCGATACGAAACGCGTGATGAGTATCGTACACGTTTTGCGCATGATACGGATCTTATTACGAAAAGAATCACTGACGCGACGGGGAAAAAACCGCGGGTTTGGGTCTGGCCTTATGGCGCGGTGGGGGGCGATGCGTTAAGCATTGTTAAGCAGCACGGCTATCAGCTAGCACTAACGCTTGGAGGTGGGCCTGCATCGACTGACTCGCCGTATAACGTTCCTCGGATACTGATTAACAATAATCCTGATGTACAGCAGTTTGCGCTGTTGGTTAGTTATGTCCGAGAACCCGAGGTTATACGGGTCGCGCATATCGATCTGGATTATGTTTATGACACCGATAAAGCGCAGCAGTCGCGTAATGTAGATGCATTAATTCAACGCATTGCCGACTTGCGTATTAACACCGTTTATCTTCAGGCGTTCTCCGATCCAAACGGTGATGGCAATGTCCAGTCACTTTATTTCCCTAATCGCTGGATGCCCGTCCGAGAAGACTTATTCAATCATGTGGCCTGGCAACTAGCCTCGCGGGCGCTTGTTAGCGTTTATGCCTGGATGCCGGTGCTGGCTTTTGATATGGATGACGAGACGTTACAGCGGGTTGAGCGGATCGACAGTGAGAGCGGGCAACGTAGTATCAACCACAGCCAATATCGGCGTTTATCGCTATGGGATGCGGAGGCCAGAAGACGCATTACTGATATTTATGAGGATCTTTCCGCCCACGCCATGTTTGGCGGTATCTTATTCCATGACGATGCCGTACTTGCAGACGATGAAGATGCAAGCTATCAGGCTATACAGGCATATCAAGAGGCCGGATTCCCTGACACGATTGTCAGTATTCGTCGCGACCCCCAGCTTACGGCACGCTGGACGCGGTTTAAAAGTAAAGCGTTAACGGACTTTACGCTTGAGCTAGCCGCTCGTGTGCATGAGGTCCGAGGCCCGCAAGTTCAGACTGCACGCAACATTTTCGCGCTCCCCGCTATCGAGCCAGAGAGTGAAGCATGGTTCTCCCAAAATCTGGATGACTTCCTTGCCGCTTATGATTGGGTTGCCCCCATGGCCATGCCATTGATGGAAAACGTTGCGTCCAGAGACAGCGATGCGTGGTTGCAAAAACTGGTACAAGAAGTAGCTCGTCGCCCCGGCGCACTGAATAAAACGGTATTTGAACTTCAGGCAAGGGATTGGCGTGTGCCGGGAGAACCGTGGTTAGACACTGCGCAATTGGTTAAATGGATGACCGTGTTGCAACTGAATGGTGCAAAAAATTACGGTTATTATCCGGATGATTTTCTTAACAATAAGCCTGAATTAGAAAGCATCCGCCCCATGATCTCATCAGAATGGTACCCACTGCCATGATAGAGCGAATTCTAGCTTTCTTAATCTTATGCCTGATGATCGGCATCCCTTTTGGTGTGATGTTCTCTTTTACGGGGGATGTCATTCTAAACTTTACCTTTTTCTGGCCTTTGTTGATGTCTGGGCTATGGATAACGGGTGGGTTGTATTTCTGGTTTCACCATGAGCGTCATTGGCGCTGGGGAGAGGGGGTGATACCCGACGAACCAGCTGGACGTCCGTTAGTGTCTATCTTGATCCCCTGTTATAACGAGGGGCCTAACGTGTGCGAAACCATTGAAGCGGCATTAGCACAACGTTATACCCATATCGAAGTGATTGCGGTGAATGACGGCTCCAATGATGATACGGGAGAGATGCTCGATCGGTTGGCGGATCAACATGACAAACTGCGAGTCATTCATCTTGCGCATAATCAGGGCAAAGCGTTGGCACTTCAAACTGCCTGTGCGGCCGCTCAGAGCGATCTGCTGGTGTGTATTGATGGCGATGCGCTTCTCGATCCTGATGCTGTCGCCTATTTGGTTAACCCATTAATCAATAATCCACGGGTCGGTGCCGTAACGGGGAACCCAAGGATAAGGACGCGTTCGACGCTGGTTGGTCGTATTCAGGTTGGTGAATTCTCCTCTATTATTGGTTTGATCAAACGCACACAGCGGGTTTACGGCAAAGTTTTCACGGTTTCTGGCGTTATCGCCGCTTTTCGTCGCAGTGCGCTAGCAGAGGTCGGCTATTGGAGCACGGATATGATCACGGAAGATATTGATATCAGTTGGAAGCTTCAATTGCGCCATTGGACGATATTTTTTGAGCCACGAGCGCTGTGTTGGATTCTGATGCCAGAAAAGCTCTCTGGCTTATGGAAGCAGCGGCTGCGCTGGGCGCAAGGTGGCGCTGAAGTCTTTCTAAAAAATTTCCGCCATTTATGGTCATGGCGCTATCGCCGCATGTGGCCATTGTTCCTCGAATACTCCATTTCAATCTTATGGGCCTTCACCTACGCCATGAGTGTCGTGTTGTATTTGTTAGGTTTTTTAATCCCGCTACCTGAGGGAATTCGGGTGGAAACGCTCTTTCCTCCCGCATTTACCGGCATGATGATAGGGGTTGTTTGTTTAATCCAGTTTGTGGTCAGTATGTTGATTGAACGGCGTTACGAGAAAGACATTGGTAAATATCTGTTCTGGGTTATCTGGTATCCGATGGTGTATTGGACGTTGAGCCTCTTTACCAGCCTGATCAGTTTTCCCAAGGTCATGCTACGTTCCCGTAAAAAACGCGCGCGTTGGGAAAGCCCCGATCGTGGTATCGAAAGAGGATAAATTATGCATTCACCTTTAATCATTTCTGAAAGACGTTGGTTGCCACTCGCTATCGATTCTTTCCTGACGCTATGTGGATGGGGAATCTTTATTTGGCTATTTTCCGAAGTATTTATCGACACTTTTTTGCATAACGCTGTTTCCGAAGCGTCTTTCTTTACCTCAGATGGCTGGGCTATATCGATACACTTATGCATATTTCTGGTAAACGCGTTGCTCTTAATTGCCTGGGGAAAACTGGAACAATATCGCTATCGTTCCAGAAAAGAACAAAGAACGCGTGCTGATGCGCTAGATACCAAACATGTTGCCAAAAGTTTTTCTTTATCGGATGGATTCGTTCAGGCGTTGCACCGTAATAAGATCCAGCGTGTTTGGCATAATGAGCATGGAAAAATTATTGGTATCGACAACTTATCAAACGTGACCGATTGAAGACGCATTTGGGTTTTATGGCGGTGGCTGACAAGTGTGGGAAAGCGATGCTATCTGATGTCACCGCCGGTTTCCCAAATCTTTCTCTTCCTGAGCCAGAATCGTGGCTCAGGAAGCGTGCTGTTTAGCGGATAGTTGTTCAACCGACGGTTTTTCAACGGACGGTTGTGCCGCCAGAATGTCACCCAAATTCCCTTCAATCCATACCGCCAGCGCTTTCACCCGCTCGCCAACCTCTTTGCCTAATGTCGTCAGGCTGTATTCAACATGCGGTGGGACAACGGGGTAGGCTGTTCTCAGGACAAAACCATCACTTTCCAGCCATTGCAGGGTCTGTGCCAGCATGCGTTCGCTCACGCCACCAATCCGTCGACGTAGTTGGCTGAAACGGTGCGTATCATCAAGTAAAGCGATCAGAATCAGTACACCCCAGCGGCTGGTTACGTGGCTAAGTATCTGGCGAGACGGGCATTTCTCGGCTAAGACGTTGCCGGTTGGCAGAAGCGGGGGCAATAAATCTATCGGTGTTGGGTGTTGACTCACTATACTTACCTTTATGTGTGTACTTACTTAAAGTTAGTTTTGCCGATATTATGCCAGCCAGTTCTTGTTAGTAAAAGACGGTTAATAAAAGACGGTTAATAAAAGGAGCTTGAGATGATTGCGATTACTGGTGCATCAGGCCAACTGGGCCGTTTAGTCATAGCACAACTGTTAGAAACCGTTCCGGCGAGCGATATCATCGCGCTGGTGCGTGATGTCAATAAAGTTGCCGATCTGTCGGCGCTTGGCGTGCAGGTGAAGGCCGCTGATTACAACCAGCCTGCGGCATTGGCTTCTGCTCTGCAAGGTGTGGATAAAGTGTTGTTGATCTCCTCCAGCGAAGTAGGACAACGTGCGGCACAGCATCGTAATGTGATCGAAGCCGCAGCGAAAGCGGGGGTAAAATTACTGGCCTACACCAGCTTACTGCACGCGGGTAAATCGCCGTTAGCGTTGGCGGAAGAACACCGCCAAACCGAAGCGTTGCTAAAAGACTCTGGTTTACCACATGTCCTGCTGCGCAACGGCTGGTATACCGAGAACTATGCGGCCAGCATCCCTGCGGCGTTGGAGCACGGCGTGTTTATCGGTAGTGCGGGTGAAGGAAAAATTACGTCTGCAACCCGTGAAGATTTTGCCGCCGCCGCCGTCGCGGTACTGACACAGGAAGGGCAGGCTGGCGAGGTTTATGAACTGGCTGGTGATGAGCCTTACACGTTAGCTGAGCTGGCTGCGGAGATTAGCAAACAGTCTGGTAAGTCTATCGTCTATCAAAACCTGTCTGAAGCGGAGTTCACCGCTGCGCTGGTTTCAGCCGGGCTACCCGATGTGTTCGCACAAATTATTGCGGATTCAGACGTCGGTGCATCCAAAGGCGGTCTGTTTGATGATGGCAAACAACTGAGCCGTCTGATTGGTCGCCCAACGACGCCGCTGTCAGCGGTAGTGAAAGCAACGCTGAAATAAGCATCACGCCAGGCTCAGCATCAATGCTGAGCCTGGTCCTCGCCCTTAGGTAAGTGATTCGGGTGACTGAACGCTGCCAACGCACATGCAACTTGAAGTATGACGGGTATATTTATCAAGATGTTGGAGTGCTTTCTTGCACTTGATTACTCACGTTTTGTTTCTTTTTGGCCGTCAGCAAATTGCCGACAGGCTGTTCAATGAATTGATAAAGCAGCCAGCCAGCGATAAGGCTAACCGCTCCAGCGCCGATGATCAGCAGTGCAGCGTCTATCACATTGTATTGATTGCCGTCAGTCCATTCATTTAGCAAGCGAAGGACTAAGAAATGAATCAGGTAAAAGCAGAAAGAAATGTTTCCTAACCATTGCATTGATTTCGCATGTAAAAATGAACGCTTCTCTTGTAGATCATTCACCGCAAGTGAGCCTATCAATAATGTTAGCGGAATGAGAGTAACCAAATTAAAGCTAAGCAGGAACGGCATGAAAAGATCAATACAATATGTCAATGCTGTCAGTATCATGCTGGTGGTAACTGAAACGGATATCCACTTTCCTTCCTGAATAATACGCGACAGTAACATACCAATGGTGAATTCAAAAATACGTGTTGGCGGGAAAGTATAGGAAAGCCACCATTGAATTTCTCCCACCTCAAAGGGAAAGCCTTCAATCAGTGGGGTGGAGGGCAATAATGTATAGATTGCACCATTAGCTGCGATTAAGGTGGCATAGCAAAATATTACGGATATCCATAAGGATTCTGTCGGTATTTTTTTTACGAGCTTGAGCAAGAATGGGTAAATGATATAAAGAAAAACAATGACAGATAGAAACCAACTGGGAACGTTTCCGCCAATATAGTTATCACCTTGCGGTATCCATGTCTGTATCAATAATAAATTAGGTAACCAGATATCAACACGCCCAACATTTATTATTCCAGTGATAATAAGTAGCATAATAATTAATATATTTACAGGGTATATCTTCGAAAATCGTTTTTTATAGAACTGGAGCGGGTGACTAACGGATGGCGATGACCAGTTCATGACAAACCCGCTCAGGATAAAAAATAACGATACACTTACCCACCCGGCCTTACTGAGGACAAAAGAGTAAGCTTCGCCGATAGATTCATCTGAGAACAGGTTTAAAATATTCCCGAGCGATGTGTGAAAAAAATACACAAGAAGGGCAGCAATAATCCGAATGCCGCTCAGAGATGGTAAATTAGGTAGATACCCTTTTTCTGTCCTCTTTATAATAATATTGCGTTGATAATAATGTGAATTTTCCTTTTTTGCGATGAGGTTGCTATCCATTTATTTTCTCCTATTTAAACGCGATGCGAAAAAATGAGGGAAGATATCTATCATAAATATATAAATAGGAAGCTATTGATAATTTTAATTTATTTTTAACATAATAGTTAGTGTAATCAAGAGGATGGATGTATCTCTCTGATTTATCATTGGTGATAATTATCTTGTAAAGGGAAAATAAACCTTCAATTTATCAATAGCACAATAACTTTTATTTTACAAAGTGGTTTTTTAGTTGACGTATTTCATGATTTTATTTAACTATCACTTTTTTATAGTTTTTTGTTTTTTTTTAAACGATTAGGTCATGGAAATAAAAATAACTGCGAGCATCAATTTATCGATGGCGGGACTTTGTACGGATTACTGGATAGCTGCGATAACAATGACAACATTTCTTGCTGGGGCCAAAGATATCCGCGATTTTTAACTGAACAAGGCCTATCAGCAAGTGACTGACCAAGAGCGTAGCCCGTTAATTCGGAAATGTTGAGATTATCAAACCGCACTATGTGTTCAACATCTCCCTTCATTTGGTTCAATGTGCCCTGCACGGAGCGACGACACTGGGTATCGACTTGTAGCGGACGCAAATAATTTTGGGCGACGTTAAGTTGCATTTCATTCGCCCCACACTTGAGAAGCGTATTGATGAATGCATCCACAAAGTAATCGTTTAGTTCGAGGAAATTTTTCTTGGTAAGCGCCAGTAATACCAGTGGAAAACGAGTTGCATCATGTACGAGAAGTACGCAATTCCGGCGCTGTAAGGTGATCAAATTTCCGTGCCAGTTGCTCAGTGGGTTGATATCTATTGTTGGTTGCCTAAAAGAGCCACTGACTACAGGGCGTTGCGGCAAATTGATCGCTGTCATTCAGTGGCAAAGGCTTGAAAAACTTATGCGTAGCGTGAAGTTGAATCATCTTATCCCCCTTGTTCTTCTGTACCCGCCTTATTGCTTATATTCTATTTACACGCCATAGCAGGTAAATGCACAGTTAACGGTTATAGCGTGTAATTCTTGTTTTACCTGCTAAAGCGTGTAATATTTATTCTACCGTCTATAACCGGTAGGATAAGAGGATAAGAGGATAAGAGGATAAGAGGATAAGAGGATAAGAGGATAAGAGGATGAAGGTCACCAACAGCAAGCAGCTTAGCAGCTACCTGAAAGATGTTCGTATCACGCAGAAGCTTTCACAAGGGAAAGTGGCCAGTAAAGTGGGTATTCGCCAGGATACGGTATCCAGCTTCGAGCAACATCCTGATTCCACCAAGCTGGAAACCTTCTTTAAAATCCTGTCGGCATTGAACTTAGAACTTACTGTTACGCCCCGAAATGTGGATACCGCCAATAACGAAGCCTCTGTTGCATCATCCTGGAAGGAAGAATGGTAATGGCTGCGCTCGATGTTTACATGAACGGCTATCGGGTGGGGATTCTGACCAAAACGGGCAGTGGGGCACATCATTTTTCCTATGATGCGAACTGGCTCGGATTGCCGGGGAGTCGCCCTATTTCGCTTTCTATGCCGCTACGTCACCAGTCCTATCAAGGTGATGAGGTTTATAATTTCTTCGACAATTTGTTGCCGGATAACCCGGATATCAGAAGACGCATTGTCGCCAGACATCACGCTGACTCCACCCAGCCGTTTGATCTGCTGGCTAAAGTGGGGCAAGACAGTGTCGGGGCGTTGCAATTAGTGCCGCAGGGTACACCTGTGCACAATATAAAAAAGATCGAATACAAAACCTTATCTGAGCAGCAGCTTGAAAACATACTGGCGGGATACCTGTCCGATGCCCCGCTGGGGATGATTGATACAGAAGACAATTTTCGTATCTCTATCGCGGGCGCACAGGAAAAGACGGCGCTGCTTTATCTGGATGATCACTGGTGCCTGCCCTTCAATACCACACCAACTACCCACATCATCAAGCTACCGATTGGTAAAATCGAGAGTCACTCTTACTCAATTGATATGTCTGACAGCGTTGAAAATGAGTATCTGTGCCTGCTCATTGCCAAGGCCTTTGGGCTGCCAGTGCCGCACTGTTTTATGATCAAAGCTGGCAAGATAAAGGCGTTGGCGGTGGAGCGTTTTGATCGTAAATTCGCCTCGGATGTCAGTTGGATTATGCGGTTACCACAAGAGGATTTTTGTCAGGTATTAAACGTTCCTTCCGCACTGAAATATGAAAACCATGGTGGACCAGGTATTTCCGCCATTATGTCGTTTCTATTGGGTTCGGTTGATCCAGAAAGGGATCGTTATCGCTTTATGCAGGCTCAGGTACTGTTTTGGCTATTGGCTGCAACGGATGGTCATGCGAAAAATTTTTCCCTGTTTATTGAATCTGAGGGACGATATCGACTCACGCCTTTCTATGACATTCTCTCCATGTATCCGGCGATGGGCGGACGGGGAATTGATCGCAGAGAGGCCAAATTGGCGATGGGATTGACTGGCTCAAGAGGCAAGAAATATGCGATTGAGCAGATCTTTCCCCGGCATTTTTTCCAGACGACGAAGGCCGTTGGGTTTGCCAGAGAATCAATGGAAAACATTCTGGCGGAGTTTGCACAAACCGTTGATACCGTCATTACGGCTGTTAGAAGTCAACTGCCTGTGGATTTTCCTACTCATATCAGTGATGCAATCCTGACCGGGTTGCAGGCTAGATCGAGACGGCTCATGAGAGGATGGGAGTAATTTCCCCGACGAATAATATCGGGGAGAGCAAATCACTTCCCTATACAAAAACTCGAAAAAATGCGGCCTAACAGATCGTCAGAGGTGAACTCACCCGTGATTTCGCTCAGGGACTGCTGTGCCAGCCGCAGTTCTTCTGCCAGCAGTTCGCCAGCGTAGGCGCTCACCAGCTGTTCTTTGCCCTGAATCAGATGCTGTGCTGCTAGCTCCAATGCTTGCAGATGACGACGGCGTGCCAGGAAACCGCCTTCTGTGTTGCTGGTGAACCCCATACTTTGCTTGAGGTGGTCGCGCAGCGTGTCCACGCCCTCACCCGTGCGGGCGGAAAGACGGATAAGTGAGTGAGTATTCACATCTTCGATGCCGAGCGTTTCGCCAGTCACGTCCGCTTTGTTGCGTACCACGGTAATCGGCAGCGTTTTTGGCAGGCGAGCCATAAATTCTGGCCAGATCTGCTCAGGTTCAGTCGCCTGCGTGGTGGTGCCATCTACCATGAACAGCACGCGATCGGCCTGTTCGATTTCCTGCCAGGCGCGCTCAATACCAATGCGTTCGACTTCATCACTGGCATCGCGCAGTCCAGCGGTATCGATGATATGCAGTGGCATGCCGTCGATATGAATGTGTTCACGTAGTACGTCACGCGTGGTTCCCGCGATATCGGTGACAATTGCCGCTTCACGACCCGCTAACATATTGAGTAAGCTTGATTTTCCGGCATTAGGGCGACCCGCAATCACGACCTTCATCCCTTCACGCAGCAGGCTACCCTGATGCGCTTCGGCTCTGACGGCATCCAGATCGGCCATCACACCATTGAGCTGCGCTTCAATTTTGCCATCGGAGAGAAAGTCGATCTCTTCATCTGGGAAGTCGATGGCAGCTTCGACGTAGATTCGCAGGTGAGTAAGTGCTTCCACCAACTGATTTATACGGGTAGAAAATACGCCTTGCAGAGAGTTCAGCGCGGAGCGCGCGGCCTGTTCCGAGCTGGCATCAATCAGATCGGCAATGGCTTCCGCCTGCGCAAGATCGAGTTTGTCGTTCAGGAAGGCGCGTTCAGAGAATTCGCCGGGACGCGCAATTCGCACGTTAGATAGCGTCAGGATACGTTGCAGGAGCAAATCAAGAATAACCGGGCCGCCGTGACCCTGAAGCTCCAGCACGTCTTCACCGGTAAAGGAGTTCGGGCCGGGAAACCAGAGGGCAATGCCCTGATCGAGTGTGGTGCCGTTGGTATCACGGAACGGCAGATAATCGGCGTGGCGCGGCTTGGGAAGCTTGCCCAGAACGGCATGAGCGACTTCGGCGGCTGCCTGCCCTGAAATGCGTAAAATACCCACGCCTCCGCGTCCCGGTGGCGTGGCTTGGGCGACGATGGTGTCGGTATTGCTCATGATATTCTCTCTGTGTTGATGCCTGTCTGGCAGGCTATTTTACGTATCGTTAGGGGAGAAAACAGCTTATAAAAAAATAAGGCGGTCAATGACCGCCTTACGCTTTCTATCGGTTAGTCATCAACCGGATTATTTTTTCTCGCGGCTATGCAAGCCACGTTTTTCCAGACCGCGGTAGATCAACTGCTGCTGGAGAATGGTAACCAGGTTGCTGACGATGTAGTACATAACCAGACCTGACGGGAACCACAGGAAGAAGACGGTAAAGATGACTGGCATGTAGGTCATGATCTTCTGCTGCATTGGATCGGTCACGGTGGTTGGTGACATCTTCTGAATGAAGAACATCGTCACGCCCATCAGGATCGGCAGAATGTAGTACGGATCTTGTGCAGACAGGTCATGAATCCACAGCGCGAACGGCGCGTGACGTAGTTCAACGGAGCCCATCAGCATGTAATACAGCGCCAGGAAGATTGGCATCTGAATCAGCAGCGGGAAGCAGCCGCCCAGCGGGTTCACTTTCTCTGACTTGTACAGCGCCATCATTTCCTGACTCATGCGCTGTTTGTCATCACCAATACGCTCACGCATGGCCTGCAATTTAGGTTGCAGTAAGCGCATTTTCGCCATGGAGGTGTATTGCGCTTTCGTCAGCGGATACATCACACCGCGCACGATAAAGGTAATGGCAATGATGGAGAAGCCCCAGTTGCCGATAAAGCCGTGCAGGAATTTCAGCAGTTTAAACAGCGGCTGAGAAATAAACCACAGCCAGCCGTAATCGACGGTCAGGTCCAGGTGCGGTGCGACAGCGGCCATCTTGTCCTGAATTTCAGGACCGACCCACAGGGTGGCGTTCAGGTTTTGCTGACTGCCAGCGGCAACCACAACCGGGGCAGCCTTGAAGCCAATCGCTGCCTGACCGTTGTCTAACTTACTGGTATAGAACGTATTCGCGCCTGTCGTCGTTGGAATCCACGCGGTGGCGAAATACTGTTGCAGCATCGCTACCCAACCACTGTTAGTGGTGATGTTCAGGTTTTCGTCCATGTCGCTGAAGCTGTACTTTTTGTACTTGTCTTCGCTGGAAGAGAACGCCGCACCACGATAGGTGTGCAGAGCAAAGTTGCTGCTGCCAGTATCGCGGTGCTTAGGCAACTCCGTAGACTGTTTTAACTGACCGAACAGCGTCAGTTCCAGAGGCTGAGCGCTGGTGTTGTTGACGCTGTAGTCAACGTTCAGCGCATAGTCGCCACGTTTCAGAACAAACGTTTTGGTATAGGTTACGCCGTCCGCTGCGGTGTACGTCATTGGAATGCGCAGTTCGCTCTGACCATCGGCCAGCTCGAAGCTATCTTGTGTGGTAGTAAACAGCGGACGCGGGCCGTTAGCCGGGTTGTCTGGGCCGTTTTTGCCAGTCAAACCGCTTTGAGCCTGATAGACAAACTCTGGTGTGGTTTCCAGCAGATGAAAAGGTTTATCTGAACCCAATGTATCTGGGTAAGCTAGCAGGTGCGCTTGCTCGAGATCGCCGCCACGCGTGTTGATAGTCAGCGACAGCACATCGGTTTTCACCGTGATCAGTTTACCTTGACCGCTAGCCGGTACGCCCTGGTTGGTAGCATCACCGGTCGCTGCGTTCGTCGCCTGCTGTATGGCCTGCGTGGTTACTGGCGGATTTTTATCCGTTTCCCAAGCCTGCCAAAGCATAAAGGTTACGAATAGCAGAGCGATGAGAAGAAGATTGCGTTGCGAATCCATCGTTAATGTTCTCTGTTATTGTCGGTTTTTGGCGGTACGGGATCATCACCACCAGGGTTCAAAGGATGGCATTTTAATACGCGTTTAAGCGTCAACCAACAGCCTTTTATCATGCCGAACCTGCGTATTGCTTCAATACCGTATTGCGAACACGTTGGCCGGAACCGGCAATGTGGTCCAAGTAACGGGCTGATAACGAGTTGATAACCGCGTATCAACCCGATCAGCAGTCGGGAGCCAAACGACAGTGCCGACGCCATAGTTTTTCCAATGCTTCCGTCAGAGTGCGGTTATCCAGTTCAGACACCCCCTTTTTCACCAGCACCACAAAATCCATTGAAGGTAATGAATGTTGGTGCAGGCGAAAGCTTTCGCGCGTCAGGCGTTTAATCCGATTGCGTTCATGAGCACGTTTTACATGCTTTTTGGCGACGGTAAGACCGATGCGGGGATGCCCCAGCGAGTTCAGGCGGCCGAGGATGGTGATTTGCGG